>RFIQ01000267.1 GCA_003695565.1 Planctomycetota bacterium
AACTCCAGCAGCGGGAAACGGCACTCAATGTACGGGTCGAGGAGTTCTATGCCATGCTCGACCAGCAAAAGAAGAATCTCCTCGACGAAAGCTTGCAGGAAGTGCAGCGAACGATCGAGTCCCTGCCACCGGAGCAAGCCAAGGAACAATTGATGCTATTGGCCAAACAAGGGCAAATTAATGACGTTGTGGCAATTTTTAAGGGAATGCCGGTCGATAAACGAAGAAAGATCATGGGGGAATTTGTCGGTCCGGAAGAGTCTGAGCAGTTGAATGAGATCCTTCGGCTAATGCTGGAGGGAGAGCCGACATCCACGCTGCTCGAGGAAACCCAGGCCAGCATTCGGCCTTGATGCCATCCCCCATCGATGTCCGATGGCCGGTGACGCCGGTAAACAATGGGGGGGCAAGCATGCATCAGAACACGGATATCGGTATAACCGCGCGCCAATCGCCGCGGGTGATGCCGCCCTGGTTGGGGCAGGCTGCGGGGGGCAGTGCCGAACAACCGTTATTCGAACAAATCCTGGCGATGTCTGCCAATCTTCAGGTCGACCGGTCTGCCTCCCAATTCGAGGACGAGCCATCTGGCGACGCGCCCGAGAATTCGCAGCCGACGCCTGATTCCCCAGCAGAAGACCGTGCCGACCAGCGCGTGCCGAAATCCGACGAACAACAGGACTCTGGAGCGGACGAGGCGTCTCCATCCGATGAAGTGCCCGTCTTGGTGCAAGTAATTGACTTGCCCGCCGATTCCTCAGTCCAGCCTTCCTCGCAACCGGCTCAGGTCGATTCGTCAGGGACGGCCATCGATGGCCATGTCGCTGACGGAGCAGAGGGCGAGGTGCCGGTTGATCAGGCGGCTGCCGTGACGCCCATCCAACTCGACGATTCGGCGTCGAAATCCACTGCCACCGAGCCTGCCGAGGCGGCACAACCACCGGTGCTCAATACTCCCCAGGAACCGGCCCAGGGGGATGCAGAAGACCAACCGCTCCGCGCCGCGGCGCAGCACGCTGAGACACCTCAGGCCCACGGCGAACGGGCACAACAGCGGCAGGTGGGCGAGGTGACTGCGGAACAACCCATTGCAGCGGAATCCTCGCAGGAGCTCGACGCGGCTCATGCGAACGGGGCGGCCGATGATCGGCACTCCGACGAGGATCGCTCCCAGACGAGATCGCGCAAGTGGTGGGAGTCCGATGGCGGGCAACAGTCGGCAGGCGAGCCCGGTTCGGTGCAGGGCCGGCCTGCCGCGGAGCCAGGCCAACAGGTACCACCGGAACCGGTAGGGCCCAGCCCAGCGGATGCGGCGACTGCAGAAACGGTTGTGCCCCGCATCGAGCCACTGGATGGGATGCCGCGCGAGGCAATTCCAAGCTCTCTCCCGCCGATCGGAGGCGTGGTCGCCGAGGGACCGAAAGTCTCCACCACCGAAGGGCCAGAGGCGACACGGCCGAACCCCGCAATCGCCGAGGCGGGGCCCTCGCGGCCCGCCGCGGATGGATCTCGGAGCGGCCGGACCGCCACTGCCGAAAGCGAGCAACCAGACGTGCTTACCCGGCAGCAACAAGTTCGTTTGGTGCAGCGAATCGCGCGCAGCTTCAATCGGCTGACGCCTCACGGAGGGCAAATTACCCTCCGCCTGCATCCACCCCAACTGGGGGCGCTGGCAGTCCGGGTCCGCATCGAAGGGCGGTCGCTCGAAGCGCGATTGACGGCGGAGACCTCGGCGGCTCGCGATGCAATCCTGGAGAATCTGCCGGCCCTCAGGACGCGATTGGCCGATCAGGGTTTCGAGATTTCACAGTTTCAAGTCGATGTGGGAAACAATGGCTCCGACGCCGCTACCGGCGATGGGCGTCCGCCCCAGTCCGATACAGCCTTCGGCGGAAGCGATCACCAACCACATGGCCGCGGTCAGGGGAATCATCTGGGGATGCGAGCAGCGGCCGATCATGAAGTGGACACCACGGGGCAACAGACTTCCGTGGTGTACGCGGGATTGGGAATCGACGTACATGCCTGACCGATCCTGCGCGGCCCGCCCCGCCCCGCTTCAAACGCGACGGCATGGAGGTTCCTACCAGCAAGGAAAACGGGAGGATAAACGGAGTGCTCAGCACGAAATTCGACAATCCATCCACTCCCCTGCTCGACCGCGGCGGGCGCATCGCGCAAGGCCCGAGCCATCCCGCGCACCGATGCAGGGCCAGATGGCGTTGACAACAGAGCCCGCTGCCATCTAAGCCTTGAGTAGCACGCGGAAGGCGAGGCGTTTGGCCCGTTGTGGCGAAGTCCTCAAGAACCAACAGAACTCGAAACGCGACCGATCCAATTGGTGTTCTCGCCGCCGAGTCGCCCACTGAAAGCAAAGGAGCCCACGATGACTAGCATTCCCGGCGTGAATACCAATCGGTCCGCCAGCACCCAGTCTGCTGGCAGTGGATTCTCCAGCAACGATTTGAGCAATGTGGACCTGGACGAGTTCCTGGGATTGCTGATCACCGAGTTGCAGAATCAGGATCCGCTCAATCCGATGGACAACGCCGACATGTTGACGCAGTTAAGTCAGATTCGCGAAATCGGATCCACCAACCAGTTGACCAAGACGCTGAACAATCTGGCTGTGGGGCAGGAGTTGACGATGGCCAGCAACTTGATCGGCAAGACGGTCAGCGCGTTGGACAATGCTGGCAAGGACGTGGAAGGGACGGTCGACCGCGTGTCCGTCCAAACGGACCCGGAAGATCCATCGATTCGCAAAGTATCAGTTCATATTGGCGACTCAACCGTCGATATCACGAATATCCGGGAAATCGTCGAAAACTGATCTGCTGCTAGCATTCCTTTCTGAACGCGCAGCGGCGGCCGGTTTTCGACGCGTCGAAAACGGTAGTTCGTGGTGCCAAAGACGGGAGTGATACGCGATGGGGTTGGCTTCTTCGCTGTCGACAGCGCTGACTGGGTTGAACGCTGCCGAGACGCAGATCGATGTCTTGGGTAACAACCTGGCGAACTCGCAGACGGTCGGTTTCAAGTCATCCGACGTCGTCTTTTCGACACAGTTCTTGCAAACGCTTTCGCTGGGGGCTGCGCCGTCGGCGGACAACGGCGGCACCGATCCGCGGCAAACGGGGCTGGGGGTGCAGATCGCGGGGATTACTCCGGATTTCAGTCAAGGAACGCTGCAGATCAGCAGCAATCCGAGTGACCTGGCCATTCAGGGCGATGGACTGTTCATCGTGCAAGGCGCTGATAACGAGCGGTTGTACACCCGCAATGGGATCTTCTCCCTCAATAGCGAAAACCAACTGGTAACCCCCACCGGCCAACGGTTGCTCGGATTCGGTGTCGATTCCAAATTCACGATTCAGACGACCGAGTTGGTGCCGATTGAGATTCCCTTGGGATCGGAAGCTGTGGCCCAAGCGACTGAGAATGTCGTCATGGAGGGTGCGCTGACCCCCAACGGAGATCTGGCGGATACGGCTGAGATCATTCAGAGCGTGGTGCTGGGCGATGCCAACGTGCCTCGGCCCGATGGCAGTGGGATTCAGCTCTCCAGCGCTCCCACGGCCTCGATTTCAGGCGTGACCACGGCCCACAATCAAGGGGGCGGCAGCCTGGTCGAAAACGCAGTCTATAAGTACAAGTTCGCCTTCGTCGATCAGTCCGGCAAAGAGAGCGTGCCATCGCAAGAGCTGAGCATTACTGTGCCGGCCGGCAACGGCATCGATGACAATACGATTACCCTGGGAAATCTACCCACTGCCCCTGGGGGAGAGTATTCGCAACTGCGGATTTACCGCACCGATGCCGATGGCAGCGATTTCTTTCTGATCGATACCGTCCCTACCGGCGGTAGCTATACCGATACGGGAACCAATCCACCCGGTCAGCAGCTCGACTCAACCACGCTCAATGGCAACTACAGCTACATGATTACCTACTACAGCGCAGGGAACCCGGAAACGCGTCCCTCGGTGTTGTTGGGTCCGCAGAACATTGTAAACGGTCGTGTCCACCTGACCAATTTCCCCGCCCCGCCGGCGCCTCCACCCGGCGGTGGATTTCCGGCCTACGATAAGATTCGCATCTACCGAAATACCGTCGGTGATCAGAACTCGTTTTACCTGGTAGACACGATCGACTTGGGAACCGACTATACCGATAGCCGCCCGGATGCTGAGATCAGTGATCTGAGCAACCCTGCGAACCAGTTGGTAGACCTGGATGGTCCTACGATCAACAGCAATACATTGCTGGTCAATGTCACGCGGCGCGAGGGATTTGATTACACATCGCCGTTCAAGGTCGGAACGCTGACCTTCTCGGGTAGAAAGGGGGGACGGAATCTGGAAGGGAAGGATTTCGAGATTACCGCTACCACCACGGTGCAGGATCTGTTGGGATTCATGGAAGACGCCATGGGGATCCAGGTGTCCAGCGGCGATTCCGCCAACCCGCTTCCCGGTTCCGTCAACACGATTCCGGGCGAGTCGGGAACGATCTTGCCAGGCTCCTACATTCAGGATGGGGCATTGCGGTTCGTGGCCAACAATGGTGTCGACAATGCGATCGAAATCGACTTGTCGAGCTTTAAATTGACCGATTCCAATGGCACGATCGAGTTTCCGAATTTGGGTTTTGGGTCGGTCCAGTCCGCGCAGGGGCAAAGCGCTGTAGCAGATTTCATCACCTATGATTCGCTCGGTATGCCCATCCGCACTCGCATTACGGCGGTGTTGGAAAGCCGCACCGATTCGGCCACCGTCTATCGTTGGTTCGCTGATTCGGCCGACAATTCACCGCTCGATGGAGCGGAAATTGCTGTCGGAAACGGGTTGCTGACCTTCGATGGCAACGGCAATTTCGTCTCCGCGTCCAACACGACGTTGAGCATCGATCGGTTTGGTTTGCCCAGCGTCTCGCCGCTCGAATTCGAGGTGGATTTCTCGGCCGTCTCCGGCCTGGCGACCGAAACGGCTACCTTGGCGGCTTCCCGCCAGGATGGCTCCCCACCGGGTACCTTGACCAGCTATGTCATCGGGGAAGATGGCTCGATTCGCGGAGTGTTCAGCAACGGGATCTCACGCGACTTGGGTCAACTGCGACTGGCGCGGTTCACAAACCCCAACGGTCTGGAACAGCGCGGTCAGAATTTGTTCGCTCAAGGCATCAATGCCGGTTTGCCGATCGAAGGTCGCCCCGGTGAAAATGGCATTGGCACCGTCGTGGCCGGGGCCTTGGAGCTGTCCAATACCGACATCGGTGGCGATCTGGTCGACCTGGTGTTGGCTTCGACGCAGTACCGTAGCAACGCCCGGGTCATTACGGCGACGCAGCAGTTGTTCGACGAATTGCTCAATATCCGCCGGTAGTCGCAAGCCTTTAGGCCCGTCAATCATCCGCCACGAGCATCTCCAGGGCAGCGGTCCGGGCGGATGTGTCGTGGAAATCGAAGGCACGGAAGTACCGATATTGCTCCTGTTCGGTATGGCAACGCCGGATGATTTGGGCCAGCAGGGAACACGCGCGGGGACTGCGGCTGCGCCAAATAATGTCGCGCCCGGCCGGCGTGTCCCAACCGTCACCGACGCGCTCCAACCAAGCGTCAAAGAAGGGTTCCCACTGTCGATCGGCAGCGATCCCCAAAGCTTCCAAATACCAACGGTCGCGTCCATCGTGCTGCACCGCCAATTCGGCCCACAGTTCCGCGGCGCGTGGGTCGGGATGGTGCCGTAACGCGATCAACAGCTCGCGCCGGACTTGCGCCGAGGGATCGCGCACCAGGCGATCGACGATAGGCAATACGTCCACGCCGTGTTGCCGGGCCATGCGAATGCCGACGATGCGCAGATTGGGGCTGGCCTGGGCCACAGCCCATTCGACCTGGTCGACGGGATTGGTGCCGATGCGGGCCAATTGCCACAGCGCGAGTGCCTGGATCGCTTCTGAGGCTCCTGCATCCCTGGCTCGCGTCAACTCCTCCACCGCTGCGTCGCCCATCTGCAACACGGATTGTTGGGCCAGGTAGCGAGTCGCCAGATTCGGACTGGCCAATCCCGCCACGGCTCCCGCCGCCGTGTCCAGGTCCACCGCTGGGACACGATAGCCGTCGTGGCCGGTGGGCACCAGGCGGAACAGACGCCCGTGTTGGGGATCTCCCATGCGGTGCCCTCCTACCCCCGGATCATACCAGTCGGCCACCAACAGCGATCCGTCTGGCGCTGCGCACACGTCGACTGGTCGGAACCAGGAATCCCAAACGCCTTTCACTAGATTTTCGATTTCGGCGGAGTACCCGGCTCCGTCCGGTGCGGTCGGATAGGCCCGCACAACGTTGGGGCCGGGGTCGCAATGAATGATGCGCTGGCGAAAGGGCGCGGGCAGCAGGTCACCGGTGTAGAAACAGATGCCCGTGGGGCTTCCCGCACCGGTTTGCAAAAGGTTAGGCACCACACCCGGATCATTCAGATGCCAGTGCCGCAGCGGGATTTCTTCCGCCATGCCGATCCGCGGCGTACGCCACGTGGCACCGGTGATTTCGTCGCGGTACCCGTAGTTACCGAACTCCATGACGAAGTTGATTCGCGTACCGCGGTTGCCATCGTCATCGTTGTCCGATTGCCAGAGATTGCCGAACGGGTCGACGCACACTTCCCAGTTATTACGGAAATTCCAGCCCAGGGTTTCCACCTGGCTGCCGTCCAGGTTGCAGCGGAAGACCATGCCTTGTTGGTAGGGTTGCAGGCGGTCTTCAACCACATTCCCGGCCATGTCCACAACCGGTTGGCCGTCCGGCGTGAGCAACCGTCGCCCTTCGTTGCCGAAATTGAAGTACAGTTTCCCATCGGGGCCGATACCAAAGGCATGGATGCCATGGTCGTGCTGTACCCCTTCGATTCCGGTGAACATCACCTCTTTTCGGTCGGCCCGCAGATCGCCGTCCTCATCGGTGAATATAAAAACGTTGGCGCCGGCGGAGACGATCACCCGATTGCCCAGCACACAAACGCCGTGGGGCGAATCGATTTCCCGACTCTGGTAAAACACCGTCGACTTGTCGGCCCGGCCGTCCCCGTCGGTGTCTTCCAAGACGACAATCCGATCGCCTTCCTTGCGCTCGGGGTTGTTCGGGTTGCGAAAGTGGCGGTAGTTGACCGCTTCGCAAACCCACACGCGTCCCTGAGCATCGATGTCGATGCTGGTCGGATTGCGAATCATCGGTTCGGCGGCGAACAGTTGGACCTCCACACCGGGGGCGACGTCGAACGTGCGAATCTCGGCGGCCGGGTCGTCACGGTCGATCTTGGGGGGAGAGTTTGTTGACGCCGAACCGGCCTGGGATGCCTCCGTTGCTGCCGTATCCTCCGGCTTGCGCAAGGTGACCAGGTACTCGACGACGTCGATCAGGTCCTGTGCCGACATGGCTTTCTGCAAATCCGCCGGCATCAGTGACACAGATTGTTGCTTCAGTTCCTCCACGTCCTCCGTGGCCACCGTGTGGTCGATCCCCTCCGAATCGCGTAGAGTGATCTGTTGCCCGGTCCGGTTGATGAGCAATCCGGTCAGGATACGTCCATCGGCATCCAACAGCGTGTACGTTTCATAGTTGTGGCTGATCGCTGCGCTGGGGTCGAGAATCGCTACGAACATGTCTTCACGCGAGAGTTTGCTGCCAATCTCCGACAGGTCGGGCCCGATCTCTCGACCTTCTCCACGAACTTTGTGGCACTTGTTGCAGGTTCCCGTCGTGTTGAAAACGGTTTTCCCTCGCTCGGCATTTCCCCTTCGCTGGGCCAATTCACTGACCGGGGGCAGCGGTTCGCGCTGAGACGTGGCCGGTGGTTGCAGCATCAACTGCGCCTCCTCTCGGATGCGCTGGTTCTTGGTGCTCAACAGGCCGTCGGTCACGGCGAAACGAATGTCACTTGCCAACTTGCCTTGACGGACCAATTGCAGCAAGAACCGGCTGCCTGCAGGGCTCTTGCACAATCCTGAGGCCGCCGCAATTCGCACCTGACGCGGTGCGGTGGCGTCTTCCACGATGTGCTGCAGCAGCGACACCGCCGCAGGGGATCCCAGGTGCCCCAATGCCAGCGCCGCGTTTGCAGCCCGCTCGACAGCCGAATCGGCCAATGCATCTTGAATCACGTCGATGCGGCCGGCGCGCAGCAATAGACGTCCGGCGTCTACATTCAACGTCGAAAAAGGGGTGGCGACCAACATGTCACCGAGGATATCCGTCTGTTCGAATACCTGCAGTCGCTCGGCAACCCGTATGTACTCCTCCGTTCCGGCTCGCCCACGCAAGTATCGCAGCACTGCCTCGCGTTGGTGCGGAAGCTCCGCTAATCGTCCTTCTGGCAACCGCAACAGGGCTTGGACGACCGCGTGGTCCGCGGCCGATTGAGACTGAGCGATCACCTCGGAGTCGCATACCATCAATGCCAGCAATACCGCAGGGGTGGCCAGTAGCCCGGTCCATCGATGATGAGTCGTGGGGATGCTCCGATCCGATGCCATTTTGAAATCTCCTGATGTGCTTCTTGGTCTGCTTGGGCCTACCTGAGCAATCCACTCAAAACAATGTTGCGGACGGATGCCACCAACGCGGGGAAACGGGCTCGTATTCTGAAAGAGACAGCGACAGGTGGGGTTGAGCAGTCGGGGTGGGATGGGGTGACCCCATCAATATACCGGATTGTGCAGCGTACTAGGCTAGACTGTGGCGAGGACATTTCTACCAAGATTGTAATTCTTACAATCACGGTTCCCCATTTCGACGCAGCCTGGTGGATGCGGCTACCGCGGCTGCCGCGGTCGGAGCGGCAAAACAGCGTGGAGGAACACCCCGCCGCACGTTACAAACTCCACGCAACTGGCCAAATCAGCTTCCCTCACGTGGACAGCGGGAGAGATTATAGACGATTTTTGCGACGCTGTTGTACGTGTGGCACACCGGTTGCACTCTTTCGGTTCGCGAGGTGGCGGGACACCGAGGCCCGATTGCGGAGCTAGGTTGCCACTGTTTCTTTCGGAGTTGACCTGGTGTTCATCACGTCCGCTCGGTTTTCTCCGAACAGCTTGGATGCATCAACTACGCGACTGGAATCGGCACGGTGCCGGTCGCGGCGAACACGGATGCACCGTGATCTTAGAGGCGCGCGGTCAATGTACGACCGCACCTACAATGGCGAATCACCGCCCCAGGCCCGGTTTTCACGGTAGAAAGGGTCTGCTTGGAACTGCCGCCCAAGCAGGCCCTTTTTCGTTTCCGGCAGCGGCCGCTTTCTTCCGGCTGGATCCCCCCTGCCGTCCCAATCGCCGGCCGCCTTTGTCGCGCTGCGGAAGGCGATCGAGGTTTCCGCGCTGTGAATGATGATCCGCCTGGAAGGAACCAAGCTATTCGTCGAACGCAACCAACTGGAACCCGTGGTGTTGGAACGCAATTACACTTTGGGGACACCATTCGATCTGGAGATTCAGGCTGGCCAAGGTTTTGATCGACGACGTGGCGGTAAGGGGAGTTTCAAACTATTGGGAAGGACGCGTCCCGGGGCGTTCGGCAGGCTGCGTGACTGCGACTTCAACGCGGGTTACTGCCGCGCCCCTGTCAGGGCACCGGGGTTTGTGATGTTCAGGTAATGCCCGTGATCTGCCGTGACGATCAACAACGTGTCGTCCCAACCGCCGTTCTGTTCGATCCAGGCGGTGAGGGCGCGCAAGGCATCGTCGCCGCTGAGCACTGCTCCGATGGAATTGTCGATGTTGTTGGCATGGTTCGCCCAGTCGACATCTCCTGCTTCGACCATCAACCACCAGCGATCGGACCGCGATTGCAAGACTTCTACTGCGGCCAAGGCACAGGTGGCCAGCGATGGGTTTTCTGCGATATCGGCTGGGGAATAAGTCTCGGCTTTGCCGCGGGAGCTTCCGCCTCCATCTGCCACCGGATCGAAGCTGCCGTCGGCTGTTTGATAAGGAAAGTGCCCTCCCGTGGTACCGAACAGCCCGAACAACCGCGATCCGGACTGGCGGGCTCGAGCGACTGCTTCCCGCACGACCTGATCTCCGTCGCGCCCAGGTGTGCGTTCGGCCACGATGTATTTTCCACCGTTGGCCACGTCGATCGCCGCGCGGTCGGCGGCGCTCAAGTAGCGATTCCCGGGCACGTAGTTCATGCCCTGGCTACCGTCTTTGTCGCGGGATTCACCCCAACCGCCGCCGATCAACACGTCCAAACCGGGCAGACCGCCGGGGTGGAAGATCGAGGGAAGTCCCAATTGGTCCCGCGTGATATCTTGGTAATCGTTGCGGTGGACATTGTTGGCATACGCACAGGCCGGAGTGGCGTGGCTGATGGGCACCGACGATACGGCCCCTACCGCAAAACCCTGTTCTTGCAGAGTTCGCGCAATCGGTATCACTTCACGACCAAACGGATCGACGTTGATCGCGTTGTTGTATGTCTTGATGCCGCACGTCATGCTGGTGGCCGAGGATGCCGAATCGGTGTAGGCGTGCAGCCGCTGTTTGGATTTGGCAATCGGATACATGGGATCACCCGGCGCCGACCAGGGGTATTCGCCGCCCAGGGCGGCATCGTAGCCGCCGGGCGTCTTGCCTCCCGGGTTCGTAACCCGCTGCTCGTTGACGTCGACGTTGGTTCCATCATTGTGGGGGCTGGTGACGAAGAAACCGAAATCGGTAACCGTTCCGCGATAGTCCTGAAAATGCAATCCGGTGCCGCGGCCGGTGGTGTATCCCACCTGGCCGCTCCGAGCCACAGCGGCCGCTTGTGTCGTTTGCCAATCCATTCCATCGAAGACGAACAAGATCACGCGCCGTTTCCCTGCCGCCACGGCTTGTTGTTGCAAACGGAATACATCGGTTTGATCAAAGTATTCGGCAGTCGGGTTGAGAGTTCCATCCGGGACCGAACCGTACAGCCGTTGCAGGGCGTCGGCTGAGCGGTAGGGGCTGTTGGATCCCGAAACCGATTTGAGATCCGCTCCGAAGATGTAGATCGGGACCAGGCGGTTGGAGTGCGACGTCCAACTCGAGTACTTCGCCGGGTCGGGACCCCAATGCCCCCATGCGGCGTGTCCGGTTTGGGCGGCTGCGGATTGCAATTCGGCCCAGGGATCGCTTGCCCGCAGAGGAGACGTCCATCCGCCTGCCCATATGGCGGTAATCACTGCCGTCAGGATCCACCGCGTGGGCTGAAAGAAAGCGGACTGAAGTGGTTGCAAACGCGGGGCTGGCAAACGGCGATCCGTGAGGTGGGTTGGCATGGGACTGAGATCCTTGGAACTATCGAATTTACCAAAGACGAAACGACTTGAATTTCTCGCCGGGCGGGGGACGCTTGAGGCATATTGCGGTATTCTTTCACTATCGCCATCCCTGGCCCGCATCCAAGCCAGGGGAGCGTTGGATGCGGTTTGCATGGTAATCCATCCCCCTCACTCTCTCAATTGGTATGGTGGACTTGCATCCGGCGAAGCGATACCGCCATCGGACTGGGAGCATTCGATGGCCCGTCCACCCCCGCCTTACGGAGACGATGGAATGGACTTGGATTTTCACCGCGACCCCCGCGTTTTGGCCGACATCGTTGACGTGATGCCCGTCGGCGTGTTCACGGTCGATAGGGCGGGCCGGTTTATCGCTTGGAACGCCGGGGCGGAGCGAATCACTGGATACCGGTCGCCGGACGTCCTCGGTCAACCCTGTCGGTTGTTGGAGGGAAAGAATTGCAAGGGGTTTGCCCGGTTGGTGGACCTACTGCAGGATCCCTCCGATTTGCAGGGCGGGATTTGCAATCAGGAGTGCAAAATCGAATCCCGCGACGGACGCGTCGTCCACATCCATGGCAGCATCCGGGTATTGTTCGACCCGGACGGCCAGGTGGTTGGGGCGGTGGGAGCATTCATGGACGTTACCGCCCTGGTGCAAGCCAATGAAAAAATCGCGCGTCTGGAAACGCGTCACGGAGAGGTGATGCGGTTCGGCGACTTGACCGGGCGCAGCCCCGCCATGCGGGAAACGTTTCGCAGGTTGCAGTTGGCTGCCGACAGCCAGGTTACCGTGTTGCTGACTGGTCCGTCGGGGACGGGAAAAGAGTTGGCTGCCCGGGCCATTCATCAGCACAGCGATCGGGCTGAGCGACCGTTCCTGGCCATCAATTGCTCCGCCATTCCCGATGCACTGCTGGAGAGTGAATTGTTCGGCCATGTCAAAGGGGCATTCACCGGGGCGGCGGCGGATAAGCAAGGGCTGTTCGAAGCGGCTGACGGCGGCACGCTCTTCCTGGATGAAATCGGCGATGTCAGCCCGGCCGTGCAAGTCAAATTGCTGCGCGTGTTGCAAGAACGTGAGATTCGCCGTATCGGTGCCAGCCGATCCAAACGCATCGACGTGCGTTTGATCACCGCTACCAACCGCGATCTGGCGGAATTGGTCAAGCAGGAAAAGATGCGCGAGGATTTCTACTATCGCATCCATGTGTTCGAAATCCGCATGCCTCCCCTGCGCGAGCGTCGCGAAGACATTCGGTTGTTGGCCGAGCAGATCCTGCACGAGGTTTGTACGGCGGGCGGCCGCGCCGTCAACGGGTTTTCGCGCGAGGCCTTGCACGTCCTGGAACAATATGATTGGCCCGGAAACGTCCGACAACTGCGCAACGCCATCGAACACGCCTGCGTTTCGGCCACCGGCGATCGAATCACCGTGTGGGATTTGCCTGCCGAGATTCGCCAGCTCGATCGGCCAGCCGAACGTCCGGCCTCGCCCGGCTGGACACCGGAGGAACAGTCGGAGCGCCGGCGGATTCTGACGGCATTGGAGAAAACGGCCTGGAATCGGACTCGCGCCGCGGAAGAATTGGGTGTTAGCCGCGTCACCCTGTGGAAGAAGATGAACCGTTACGCCATCCGAGCTCCTTGAACTCGGCCGGCGGGTGTGTCGGATCGTTGGCCCGCCGCGGAATTGCGGGCGCGCACCGGCACTGTGACCTCGTGTTCCCCCCAGATTTGTCCTCGACGAAACGCATCAAGGAGTCGGATACATGCAGAGTGTGCGGATGGAAGTGGTGCCCAGCGGTACCGCAATGCAAACGCAATTCGAGTACGTGGAGCGCAAAGGGATCGGGCATCCCGATACGATTTGCGACGGCGTGATGGAAGCGATGGCCGTTGCCTTGGCGCAGGAATATGTGCGCACGGCGGGGCGCGTCCTGCATTTCAATGTCGACAAGGGGCTGCTGGTGGCCGGCCAGACCGATCCCCGGTTCGGCGGTGGACGCGTGCTGGAGCCGATGCGGTTGTACGTAGGAGACCGCGCGACGCGTGCCTTCGACGGCACGATTATCCCTGTGGGGGATGTCATCGAACAAGCTGCGCGGGAGTGGTTGCAAACCCACCTGCCCCGCGTTGATCCGGCCAAGCACCTGATCGTGATCGACGAGCTCCAACCCGGTTCGGCCGAGCTGGCCGCCATCTACGCACAAAGCACGATCACGGCCAACGATACGTCGGTGGGCGTCGGCTATGCGCCGCTGAGCGAAACCGAGCGATTGGTGCTGGAGGCGGAGCAATTTCTCAACTCGACGCAGGTCAAGGCCGAGCTTCCCGCCATCGGCGAGGACATCAAGGTGATGGGTGTCCGCCGCGATCGCAGCCTGGCATTGACCGTTGCCATGGCACTGGTCGATGCGCACGTCGCCAGTGAAACGGCGTATTTCGATTGCAAACAACAGGCCGGAGAACTGCTGCAAGATTTCCTGTCCAGTAAGATGGCGGAGCTGGATGCCGTGGAAGTGGAGATCAACACATTGGATCGCCGGGGAGCCGGTGCGGAGGGCGTCTATCTGACCGTACTGGGGACGTCGGCCGAGAACGCGGACAGCGGACAGGTCGGTCGCGGTAACCGAGTCAACGGGTTGATCACTCCCTGTCGGCCGATGAGTCTAGAAGCGGCGGCGGGGAAGAACCCCGTCAGCCACGTCGGGAAGATATACAACGTCCTGGCGTTTCATATTGCGCAGCGAATTGTTGACCAGGTGGAACCGGTCGATGCGGCCAGTGTGTGGTTGTGCAGTCGCATCGGGTACCCCGTCGACAGGCCTTGGTCGGTCACCGTTCAGGTGGCCCTACCGCCCGACGCGGATGCTGCCGAAATCGAACCGCTCGTCGCTCGCGTCGTCGACGAACGCCTCGACCATCTGGCGGACCTCACCGACCAGCTCATCACCCAGGGCATTCCCACCCCGGCAACTTCGGCCACCTAGCCACCACCAACCGCCGGGCGGCCAAAAATCCTGGTTCCCAGGCTCCGCCTGGGAACCCACTGTCTGCCAGGCTCTGCCTGCCGAGTCAGCTGCCGAGTCGTTGTCGGTTGCGTGATGGATTATTGAGGCGGAGCCTCGGTGGCAGTGCGTTCCCAGGCAGAGCCTGGGAACGAGTTCAAATCCTGGTTCCCAGGCTCCGCCTGGGAACCCACTGTCTGCCAGGCTCCGCCTGCCGAAGCGCCTGCCGAACACCTGCCAAATATCGCGCTTGCCGAATAGGCAGCTCCGCACGATGTGTCCAACCGGCTACCTCCAGTCGGTATTTACATCGAGCAGGCCAGGCTGACCGGCGTAGTTCCTGGCGCTGGAGTATCGCCAGTGCTCTGGGGCATCTACATAGCCGCGACGAAGCGGGTTGTTGTGGATGTACTCGATCTTCTGCCACATCACGTCTTCCTGTTCGATCAACTGAGGATGGCTCCCCTCCTGCCACACTTGATGCGTCTGATCGACCTTGTGTCGCAGCTTGTAAAACTGAAGCTCTTGAAGAAGGGTTTCGTAGCCCAAGCGCTGCATCGTCTTGATGATCGTCGTCGCTGTGAACGACTTGAATTCTCCGACACGCCTGGCGAGTCGTGGCCCGACGGCAATCCAGTGCAGGTGGTTTTCCAGAATGACAT
>RFIQ01000268.1 GCA_003695565.1 Planctomycetota bacterium
GGGTGGATCTTAAGACCAGTGAACGGCGAGAGGTCAGTGCGATCGAACCAGGGTTTGCAATCGCCGCTCGCACGCGGCTACTCAGGGAGGATGTCTCGCCGCAAGCCGTTGAGGGAGCGCTAGCAGACCCGGCTGCGCTGCGGCGCAGGTTATCCTCTGCCGATCCCGCTCGATGGTTAGTGCGCATCCATTCCGAGGAGGCGAGGTTCGAGTGCCTGGCCGATAGAAGTTGGCGAGTGGATATGGACACGAGGGAGCAATGCGTGCTGCGAAAAGTGGAGAACAACGAGGTTATTGCACAGTGCGATATTGGTCCGATGCCGGCGTTGGAGAGCGGGACGCAACTGACATTGGAGGGTTTTCAGGCCGACATTCACCGCGCTCTCGCGGACAGTCTTCAACAATTTGTTCTGGCTGAAGAAAAGCGGACGGCGGAGGGACTGCGTCTGTTGCGTTGCGTGGTAGATGGATTGATCGAGGATGTACCCATTCAGTGGGTGTATTGTCACTTGTCCGACGACAGTGGCCGCCGGATGCTGTTAGTGTTCACGATGGGAGGCAATGTTACAGATCGGTTTGCAGGAAGTGACGAACAGATTACCTCCAGCTTTCGTTTCCTGAGCTGATTTTCGGCTACTCCGCTGCGACGCGCGTTCGTCTTGTTGCCTCCCTCGGCGGAAGTCGCTGTGACCTGCCGCCTTCCAGTTTCGGCCCCTGCGGCGTCACACGTATGCGTGTTGAGGCAACAGGCCATGCCACGCGCCCGCGAAGCGATGCCTGCAGGCTCACATCACGCGTTCCACATGGGTTGCGCGATCTGCCAGCCAGCAGGCCGCTTTCTGTCACGTCTGTATCGAGCGAGCTCGCAATTAGCCAAGTTCGTCAAAGAACTTGTCGATGGCAGAGGTCGCATCGGCTTCCCCTTCTAACGCCAGCCAATCCAGAGCATCCTCGTTGTCATCAGAGGGACTGGGCAAACCGTTTGTAGCAGCAAACGCGTTAGAGCCCGTTGGGCCCGACGTCCGATGCAGGGGATCGCCGATCGGTCCGTCGATGAATTCCGCCAGGGATTGTTCCATGGCGGCTTCGATCTCACGCAGCACTTGTGGGCCCACGGTTGCAATCATTTGCTCAGGCGTCACCATCATGGCGTAGCTCGAATTGCCCAGGATTTCATCGGCCTCCCCTTCTCCACCGCTGCCATTGATATTCAGGAAGTTGATGATCTGCAATGCATCCAGTGGCGAGACGAATTCGTCTCCATTGACGTCCAGGTATGGCGGTGGAACCACTTCGCCGGGCGTGCCGATAGTATCCGGCAAGAAGGTCTCATTATCGGGATTGTTCAAGTAGTTGATGATGAGCAAAGCATCGATCGGAGAAACCGATCCATCGGCATTGACGTCCAACCGCCCCAAGGGATTCTGCCAGCGGCTGTTCAATACGTTAACGGAGACCTTCGCTACATTCGAAACCGTTCCCAGGTCGTCGGCTACAACATACGAAAATGTGACGGTGCCGAAGAAATTCGGGGCAGGGGTGAAAGTTATCGTACCATCGGCCTCTACCACCGCAGTTCCACTTGGCGCGGGGTTGACAACGACTTGCACCGTAGACGGATCGAGTGTTCCGTCGGGATCGCTGTCGTTGCTCAATACGTTGATGTTGACAGGCTGATTCTTGAATGTGAAGGCGGTGTCGTTGCTGGCTACTGGAGCCGAATTGATCGTTAGCGTAACCGTGGCCTCGTTCGATACGTTGCCAGCCCCGTCCTTGACGGTATAAGCCAAGCTATCGATGCCACGGAATCCAGGATCGGCAGTGTATTCGATGACACCGGTCTGGTTGACGACAGCAGTCCCATGGACTGGCAAAGCCGTGATAACGATAGTACGCGGGTCGATAAACGTGTCGACATCGGTATCGTTGTCCAGCACGTTGAGCAACCGCGTTTGTCCAACTCCCAGCGAGTAAGCATCGTCATTGGCGACCGGAGGATCATCCACACCGTTGACTTGGATCGTAACGGCGGCACCGTTGCTGACTGCGCCGGCAGCATCCTGGATCTCATAGATAAAGCTGTCCACGACGTTTTGTCCGGTGGTCAACTGCTGGATGGCCAGCACACCGGAGGGATCGTAGGTGAACGATCCGTCGGCGTTGAGCGTAACGGCGGCTCCCAAATTGGAGGTCAGCGTACGGGCGACGACCGAGAGGGTGTCCGCTGGCAGGTCAACGTCGGTGTCATTAGCCAGCAGCCCCGGAGCCGCGACCGTGAGAACCTGGTTCTCGTTGGTGACGAACGCATCGGCAACGGCTTCCGGCGCATCATTGACTGGTGCGATAGTGATGGTAAAGGTTTGTTGTCCAGAGGCATTCTCGTGCAACCCGCCGCTGGGACCACGATCAACTGCTTGCACTGTAACCACCGCGCTGCCGAACTTGTTCGTAGCCGGCGTGAATGTCAGTCGTCCAGCGGAAGAGATCGAAGGCGTGACGGAGAACAGGTCGGGCCGATCCGTTGAAACCAGGAAGTCGACCAC
>RFIQ01000269.1 GCA_003695565.1 Planctomycetota bacterium
CCTCCACCACGCTGGCAGTTACGGTGGACGGGAAATCGGTTACCACGGCGGAGGGTTTGGCAGAAGATCCGGTCGTGCAAGCATTTGCAGACAACGATGCCCAGCAGTGCGGGTTCTGCACACCAGGGTTCGTGGTCGCGGTGCGGGCATTCTTGAATGCCAATCCAGACGCGACCGAGGAAGAAATTCGGGCCGGGTTGAACGGCAATATTTGCCGTTGTGGCACCTACGCCAATGTCCTGCAGGCAGTCATCTCGTTGGTAAAAGGAGCTGAATGAAAATGGCTGAGGTGCAATATAGCTGGCCACCGAATCACCGATCCGCCTTGATCGGCAAACGCGTATCGCGACTGGATGGCCGTTGGAAGTCGAGTGGTCTGGCCAAATACACGTACGATGTCAATCTGCCGAAGCAATTGATTGTTCGGGCGCTGGGATGTCCCTACCCGCACTGTCGGGTGCTGGCTGTGGATGTCACGGAGGCGGAAAGCGTTCCTGGCGTGGTGCACGTGCATTTTCTCAAGGCCCCCAAGCCGGGCGAGGATCCGGTGTTGATCCAGGCCGACGGGACGTTGCTGGTCGCGGTGGCGGCCGAGACCGAGGCGGCTGCCGCCGAAGGGGTTTCGAAGATCAAAGTGCAATACGATGTGCTGGAACCATTCGTCGCCGATCATGACCTGGCTACCGCGGAGGCGAAGAAACTGACCAAGCGGGCCGGCGGCGGAATCGAGCTGGACGAAGCCTTGGGCGAGCCAGGCGATGACGAAGATGAAGAGGAATGGGAAGAGAGGAAGATGCAGGAGCTGTTCGACGGCTCCAAGTACGTTGTCGAAGGACAGTACGGCATCGACGCGATCACCCATTGCTGTCTCGAACCCCACGGCAGCACGTTGCGTTGGGAGGGGGACAAGTTGAAAGTGCATCTCTCCACGCAAAACGTCTCGCAAACCGACGATGGTTTCGCCGGTGCACTGGGCATTACCGCCGATGACGTGGATGTTACCTGTGAGTTCATCGGAGGTGGATTCGGCAGCAAGTTCCAGCCGAATTATTGGGGCATCGCCGCGGCGGAGATCGCCAAAGCTACCGGGCGGCCGGTCAAGTTCATGCTGTCTCGCGATCAGGAGTTGAAGATCGGCGGCAATCGCCCTTCAGGATTCATTCGCGTCAAACTGGGCGCCGACGAAAACGGAGTCGTGCGGGTTTGGGATTCGCACCATTGGGGCACCAGCGGTTTCAATGGGTCCACGGTCTCCGTGGGTAACTTTCCGTATGTCTTCCAGCCCAAGAACTACCGCCGGCGGGCGACGGGCATCATCACGCACAAAGAGCCCTCGGTGGCCTGGCGGGCTCCCAACCATCCGCAGGCATGCGCATTGACGCAGACCGCCTACGATGATCTGGCGCGGGCGATGCAAGCCGATAGCATGGATATTTTCCTGCGCAATCTGGAGAACATCGATTCGCCCGAGAAAGCGCCGGTCTATGCGGAGCAGATCCGCATCGCAGCGGATTTGATTCAGTGGCAGAAGCACTGGCATCCCCATGGCAAATCGCCGCGACGTGGGGCGGTTGTGGAAGGATTGGGGTTGGCCATCCACAAGTGGGCCGGCACGGCGAACAGTTCGAACTGCTTGCTGAAGATCCATCCCGATGGCGGTGTGGAATCCTACTGCGGCACCCAGGATTTGGGCACCGGGACGCGCACCGTGTGCGCGATGGTGCTGGCCGAAACCTTTGGATTGCCCCTGGACGCGGTCAAGGTGAACATCGGCAGCTCTACCTATCCGTTCAGCGGTGCCTCGGGTGGCAGCACGACGGTGGGGGCGGTCAGCGAGTCGCACCGGCGGGCCGCTCAGGATGCGCTGGCACAACTATTCGATCTAGTCGCCCAGCACCTGGGCGTGGCCGCCGATCAACTAGAGGCGGTTCAGGGCAAAATCCGCGTCAAGGGATATGCTGATCGCAGTTTGACCTGGCAACAGGCGTGTGCGTTGATCGGCATCAAGCCCTTGGAAGTGACGGCTTCGTATCAGCGGGGGACGCCCAGTCCGTTGTCCAGCCAGAACGTGGCCGGTTGCCAGATGGCGCACGTGGCGGTCGATACGGAGACGGGAGTCGTCAAGATCAAGAAAATGGTGGCCGTGCAGGACATGGGTTTGATCATCAACCGCAAGACGGCGGAAAGCCAGGTGTACGGGGCGATGATCATGAGCATTGCTGCGGCTCTGTTCGAGCATCGGATTTGCGACCCGAAGACTGGGACGTTTATCAACAGCGAGATGTCGACCTACCGCCTGCCGCGGTTGGGCGACATCGGCAACCTAGTTGTGCATTTGTATGAACCGGAAAGCGAACGTTCGCGGGGGGTGATCGGGTTGGGTGAACCCCCGGTCATCAGCGGAGCGGCAGCGATTTCCAACGCTGTTTGCAACGCACTCGGCGTCCGGGTACCGACCCTGCCGATGACCCCCAAACGTGTGCTCGATGCACTCCGCACTGCGAAAGGATAAGAAGCCATGAAGAATTTCGAATATGCAGCGCCCCGTTCCGTGGAAGAGGCAGTGCAATTGCTGGCCGAGCCCGGCCGAGAAAGTGTCGTGCTGGCTGGCGGCACCGACCTGGTCGGTTTGATGCGCACCATGGTGGTACAACCCGACCGCGTCGTTTACCTGGGCCACATCCGTGGTTTGGATCGCATCCAGGTCGATGAAGAGGGCAATGCGTGGGTGGGCGCCATGGTTTGCCTCCGCGATTTCTGGTCCGACAATCGCATGGATGTGTATCCGGCACTCAAACAAGTGATCCAGGATATCAGCAGCATTCAATTGCAATACCAGGGCACTTTGGTTGGCGATTTGTTGCAACGGCCGCGTTGCTGGTTCTTCCGCAACGGTCACGGATTGCTGGCCCAAGACGGACGTCTGGTCCGCGAGGGCGACAATCGTTACCACGCCATTCTGGGACACGCAGGGCCGGCAAAGTTCGTTCACGCGTCTCGGTTGGCGCCGGCGGCCATCGCTTTGGGAGCTTTCGCGCGGGTGGTGGGACCGCGTCCCCGCGACGAGCAATTCATCCCCGTGGAGCAATTGTTCCGCACTCCCGAGAACGAACAGCAACGCGAAAATACGCTCGTGCCGGGCCAACTGGTCACCCACATCG
>RFIQ01000270.1 GCA_003695565.1 Planctomycetota bacterium
ATCCGCACTAGTCCACTGAAATCCCGGGGCCACAATTCGTCCAACGAGAGGTTCGACATGGCAAGCGATTCGCCCAATTAACTTCCATCCGTGCAGCCAACGCACCACAGAGCGACATCTTACCGTTTTTTCGCTTCTTTGCACTCCCGGACGATGGCGCGACAGGACCGCCGGAGCAAGCGTTGGGTGCGACGCCGCATCGGTCAATTGGAAATCGAGCTGAGATGACCAGCCAGTCGGTGGGCCGCCCGCTGCACCGCGCGGCTGGCTCGCAGGGATACCACGAATACCGCCGGCAGGACGACCAGCGTGAACCCCGTCGATACGATCAAGCCTCCCAGCACGACAGCCCCCAAGCCACGATAAAGTTCGCTGCCGGCTCCGGGGAACACCACCAGCGGCAACAATCCCAATACCGTCGTAGTGGTGGTAATGAAAATCGGCCGAATGCGCGTCCGCACCGCATCCGGCACCGCAATCTGGGGATCTTCGCCGTTGCGGATCGAACCGAGCGAGTGATGGACGATGAGAATCGCATTGTTGACGACGGTGCCGATCAGGATAACAAATCCAAGCATCGTAATGATATCCATCGGCTGAAAGACAAATAGATTCAATAAAGCCAATCCCATCACACCGCCCACTGCCCCCAACGGCACGGTGAAGATGATCACAAACGGATACAACCAGGATTCGAACAGGGCCGCCATCAGCAGGTAAGTGATGGCCAGGGCCAGTAGCAGATTCCACCGCAGCGCCTCCCAGGCCTCCCGCAATCTATCCGCCGTGCCTGAAAGGTTGATCATCGTTTCCCCACCCAGCAGTCCTTCTTCGTGCAGCGGTTCGACAATTTCCTGGTTGATCCGCTGCATGGCCTCCTCCAGCGGCATGGTGATAGGCGGAGTCACGGAGATGGTAATGGCCCGCAAACGTTCGCGCCGCATGATGGCTTCCGGACCGCTACCGTATTGGACATGCGCCACGGTGGACAACGGAACGACTTGTCCGGTGCGGGTTGCCACGGGCAGGGACAACAAATCCTGCGTGCGGCGGGCGAAGGCATCGGCCCCCTTGATCGTCAGGTCGATCTTGTCGCCATCGGTGAAGTAGTCTCCGGCATACGCACCATCGACGAATGCATCCACGGCGTAACCCAGGTCCACCGTGTTGACCCCCAGTTCCGAGGCTTCGATCAACTTCGGCACCACATGGATCTCGGGACTGGACAAATCCAGGCTGGGGCGAGGCGAGGCTTGTGCGTCCGGCAGCACCCGGTGCACGTCATCCAGGACGCGTTGCCCCAAGTTGATCAACGGCACCAACTCCCCGCCGGTGATTTCGATGTCGATGGTACGCCCGCCGGTCAACCCCCGCTCGAACAGACTCGATTGTTTGACGATCGATCGGGTCCCAGGGAACTGCGATCCGACCTTGCGCAGCAAGGGGATCAACTCGCGCACGCGTTGTTCCTCGTAGGCGCGGAACCCCACGAACACGCTCGTTCCGCGAATGGCTACGAAGTAATAATCGATAATCGGGTAATCCAAGGCGGCGGCTTCGGGCGTACCTGGATCCACATCCCAATATGGCCGCAGATCTTGTTCGAATTTCTCTCCCATCGCCATCAATTGGCTGATGTTGTATCCCGGAGGTGGAGAAAGGCTGCAGAACACGAAATTGCGATTGCCCGAGGGCAAGTACTCGACCTTGGGCCACAACAAGTAGCTGATACCGCATGAGAATCCCAGCATCAGCAGGATCACCGCTCCGCTCCGCAGGTTGGTTGCCAGCACCCAATGGTTCACCCCCTGGATGCCAGCGGCCACGCCCGCACTCGCTTTTGCAATTGCTTGCACCGTGCGAGAAGTTCCGCTGGTGGCTGGGAGCGTGGAGGGCAAGTCTGCGGGGTCGGACCGCGATGGCCGCAGATTCGCGAACAACCGCGCGGCTGCAGTGGGGATCATGGTGAACGAAACGACCAGTGAGATGCCCACGGCGAACGAAATCGCCAAGGCGATGTCGCGGAACAACTGGCCCGAGGTCTCTTGCACGAACAGCACTGGAATGAACACCGCGATGGTGGTCAGGGTCGATGCCACTACGGCTCCCGCGACTTCGGCCGTTCCGGCGGCGGCTGCCCTTGCCGCCGATTCCCCCTGTTCGCAGCGACGATAGATGTTCTCCAGGACGACCACGGCGTTGTCGACCAGCATGCCGACCGCGAAGGCCAACCCGGCCAGGCTGACGACGTTCAAGGAACGCCCCAGCAATCCCAGCATCAGAAATGTACCGATTACGCTGATGGGAATGGCCAGGCCGACGACTAGCGCACCGCGCCCGAACCAGAATCCGGTAATCAACAACAGCAGGACGGTGACTAGGAAGAACCAATCCGAAACATAGACCGACGCCACGGCGCTGGCCGAGATCAACGGGATGAACAGCAGAGTGAGACGTCCCAAATGCAGGAACATCAGCAGCACGATGATCGTCAGCGCACCTCCTACGAAGATGTTTTGTTGCACCAGGCGGATGGCCGAACGGATGTACTCCGTTTCATCGTAGTACTGGAACAGCTCCAACCCCAACCGCTTGAGAACACCTTCGTTCAGCTCTTCGGTTGCTCGATAGATTCCCTCCATGACTTCCAGTACGTTGGCGTCCGAAGCGCGGCGGACGCTCAAGCCGTTGCAGGTCAGCCCGTATCGCCGAGAGAGGCTGTCCAGTTTCTTGTAGTCGACCCGCACATCCGCCACGTCGCCAACATATACGGGCCGCCCATCGACGACGGTCAACAGCTGGTTGCGCACATCCTCCGGATCGCGAAATTGCCCCAGCGTGCGAATGACCCAGCGGCGTTTTCCCTCCCACAGATCGCCTGCTGATGAATCCTTGTTCTGCCCAGCCAGCACCGCACGGACATCGGCGATGGTCAACTGCCGCGCGGCCAGCCGCTCGGGATCGATAATGATCTGCAACTCTTCTTCCTGCCCGCCGTAGGTATCCGCTTCAGCGACGCCGGGCACGCGTTCCAAACGCGGTTCGATGATATTTTCCGAGAGTTTACGCACTTCCTGCAAATCGATTTCGGGGGGCAGTAACTCCTTCAATTCCGGATGGTCCTGGCCGTGCGCTTCGTAGAGTTCCTGCAATCGGAACACGCGCAGTCCGGTGTTCTTGGTGCGGAGTGCGGGCCGCAGCAGGTCGGCCAGATCCGGGTGCGCGGCAACAAAGGCGGTAAGTTGTTCGGTGGATGGCGGACGCGCGGTCAGGGCAAAGCGGGCGATCGGACTGTCGGAATTGTCCGACGCTTCGATGACAGGTTCCTGGGCATTGATCGGGTAATTGCGAACTTGTTGCAGTCTGGTGTTCACCCGCATCATGGCGTCGCCGATGTCCGTGCCGATGGCGAATTCGAGTACGATCTCGCCTTCGCCGCTGCGGCAGTTCGACGTCATCTTGACCAACCCCTCCACGGCGGCCAACTGCTCCTCTTGCTCCTGGATGATCTCCCGTTCGATTTCCTGAGGGCTGGCACCCGGCCAACGCGTCTCCACTGACAGCACCGGGTTTTGTACGGCCGGAATCAACTGCTTGGGCATCGTGACCAGGGAGATGGCCCCGAACAGACACACGATCAGGATACCGACGGAGACCTTGACCGGGTTGCGAATGAAGCTCTCAAACAATTGCATGTGCCACCTGCATCAACGAATCACCTGCTTCAACTATCTGTGCGATCGTCGTCCGCAAATCCGATCCGCACCTGCTGGCCATCGACCAGACGTTCGTTCCCCAGCACGACCACGTGTTGGCCAGCATGCAACTCACCTTTGACTTGAATCTGATCGCCCACTTCGACACCCAATTCAACCATCACTTCCCTGACTCGCCCGCTGGGGGGGCTGCCGTTTTGCAGCGATTCCACGACGAACACCGAGCGTTTCTCGCCGTTGAGTACCAACGCATCCTTGGGAACCACCGGAGCGTTCACCGACGGGCCGACGGGCAGTTCCACGCGCGCCAGCATCCCGGCCAACAACTCCGGAATGCCGCGGGCAACTCGGTTCGATACGGCGATCACCACCGGGTAGGTCCGCGCGCGTGGATCGCCCACGGGAATCACGCGCTCGATTTGCCCGGTCATCAGCAGGCGGGGAAAACCGGGAAATTCCACGCGAACGCTGGTGTTCAATTCCAGCGATGCGACGACTTCGGCTGGCACGGGTACCTCGATTTCCACCGTCGCCAAATCGACAATCTCACACACCGGATCGCCGCTGCTCAACCACGCGCCCTCGTCGGTGTGTTCGACCGCTACGATACCGTCGAAGGGGCAGCGAATCGAGTGCTTGGAGAGTTGGTTCTCGAGCAAATGGACGCGCTGCTGTTGCAGATCCTCACGGGCCTTGGCCTGCGCTATCGCCTCGGGTCGGGCCCCAGCTTGAATGCGGCGCAGTACCGCTTCGGCGGCATGCAACTGTGCCCGCGCTGTCCGTGCCTTCTCCTGGGCGGCCTCGTAGTCGGCGGCCGTGCTGGCTCCGGTCGCGGCCAGGTGGCTCAACCGCCGCAACTGAGCTTGGGCCGCTTCGTGTACCGCGCGAGCCGCATCGGTCACCGCTTTCGCTTCCTCGATCTCCTCCGGACGCGCCCCGTTGACCAGTTCGGCCAGGGCCTGCCGGGCCAGCTCCAACTCGGCTTGTGCAGCTTTCAATTCGATTTCCATGGTGTCGGTCCGCAACTGCGCCAGTAGATCGCCCTGGCGGATCATGGTGCCAGCGATGGCCACGAATTTTTCCACGCGCCCGGCAATCGCCGCGCCGACCACGACGCGACGATGCGGCTGCACCGTTCCCACGAATGGTCGCCCGCTGGGAGCTTTGCTCTCGATTATCTCCTGGACCAGGACCAATGGAGTTTCGGTCGGTTGCGACCAGGCCAGATGGTGTTGAACCAGCGCGACTGTCATCCAGGTTGCAGCGAGTATGAGCCTTCGATTCTTGCCGCAAATTCCCACTTAAATCTCCCCTTGATGCTTCTCCGCCAAATCACAATGGTAGCCAAAATAGGATGATACTCACTGTACCTTGAGGCTGCTCCCTCTTGAGGAGAATTTCGTGATGCTTACACCTGAATTCCCCTGTGCCACCTGACGCTCTGGTAAGCAGGGTTGAGGAAACGAAAAATCTGGCACAATCCTCACGATTACCGGCCATCACATGTATCACAACGCCTCTGAGGCGGAACCTTTCCGGATAGGGAAGGTTTATCGAGGAAGAGTTACTGGAGGGACGGTGGCGATCCTCAAGCGTTGACCGCGCCCGATAGCCTGCCATTTCCGTGGCAGGATTTCCGGCCGACCTGTCCGCTCGAGTCGTCCCCCCCCGGGGCACTCGAAGCCCGAACCATTGAACCGAATACCTTTCGGCAAACCCCCACACTTCAAGTTGGGAGAAGAATCTCCATGCGACGATGGCTGGTAGGAACTGCGATTTGGGCCAGTTTTTGTCTGGCGGGTAGCGACGCGGGGGCACAGCAAGCCCAGAATCTGACCCAGGCTCAGGTGAAGTTCTTCGAGACGAAGATTCGGCCCGTGCTGGTCGAACACTGCTACGACTGCCATTCCAGCGAGGTGGACGAACCCGGCGGCGGGCTGCTGCTCGACAGCCGCGAAGGGCTCTTGCGAGGCGGAGCTAGCGGGCCTGCCATCGTGCCTGGACGGCCTAAGAGCAGTTTGTTGCTGGTTGCAATGCAGCATTCTGACCCCAATCTGATCATGCCGCCGGAGGACTACGGTGAAAAGGTGTCCGATGCGGTGCTGCGCGACTTCGAACGCTGGATCCAGATGGGAGCACCGGACCCGCGGAAGGCCGCCTCGGCGTCCCAGCGCCCTTCGCAATGGGAGGACCAAAGCAATCGACAGTGGTGGGCCTGGCAACCGCCCCGCGCGCCGACCGTACCCGATGCCGGAGAGGGATGGGGCCGAACCGATGTCGACCGCTTCGTCGCGGCCGAGCTGCGAGCGAAAGGGCTGGTGCCTTCGCCTGCCGCTGACCGGATCACGTTGGTGCGACGATTGGCATTCGATCTGACCGGGCTGCCGCCCCGTCCAGAGGACCTGCAGCGTTTCGCATTGGATGAATCCCCATCGCCCATCGAACAGTATATCGATATGCTGTTGGACAGCCCTCAATACGGGGAGCATTTCGGACGACATTGGATGGACGTCGCCAGGTACGCTGAGTCGACCGGAAAGGACGTCAATATCCTGTATCCGCATGCCTGGCGGTATCGGGATTATGTGATCGATTCGTTCAATGCGGACAAGCGATTCGACCGCTTCATCCGGGAGCAACTGGCCGGTGACTTGTTGCACGCCACCAGCCAGCGGGAACGGGCGCTGAACAAAATCGCCACCGGTTTTCTGGCAATTGGTCCAAAGAGCGTTAATGAGCGGAATCCGCGTCAATTTGCCATCGATGTTGCCGACGAACAAATCGATGCGGTATCACAGGCGTTCTTGGGGGTAACGATCGCCTGTGCCCGTTGCCACGACCACAAGTTCGATCCGATTACCCAGCGCGATTACACCGCCATGGCGGGAATCTTTCTGTCCACCAGGACGCATTTTGGGACGAGTGGAGGTAATCGCGGAGTCAATCGCACTACCCTGGTTCGTTTGCCCGATGAATTCCTGGCTCCGGTGGATGAATCCCGCCGCGCGACACCCAGCGATGTGCAGTTGGCCCGCGAGGAGATCGAACGCCTGGAATCCCAGTTGCGAGAATTGGCCATAGCGCGGCGCCGCGGCGAGCAGCCACAGCAACCGAATCAGGCGCAATTCATTGCTCAACGCCTGGTGAACATCCAAACGCGCCTCGAACAAGTCGATGAGCAGGGTAATCCGCTCCCCATGGCCATGGGCGTTAGCGACAAGGATCCTCCCGCGGCGCAGAGATTTGCCGGCGGGCGGCGCCCTTTCCAACGGCGACAGGGCGGCGGTGACTTCGCCGGTCCGATGGCGCGCTTCGGCATGCGGTTCGCAGATGCCCGTGCCGATACGATTATCGACAGCCCTCTGCTCGTTCGCGGTGAACTGGACAAGCCGGGGGAGGTCGTCCCGCGGGGGTTACCCGAATTCTTGTCGCGAGGATACTCGGCCAGGATCCCAGCCGATCAGAGCGGGCGGTTGCAGTTGGCCGATTGGATCGCCGACTCCAGCAACCCGTTGACGGCGCGCGTGATCGTCAACCGGGTGTGGTCCTGGATGTTCGGTGAGGGCCTGGTGGCGACGGAGGACAACTTTGGCACCAGCGGTGAAGAACCGTCGCATCCTGCTCTGCTGGACTACCTGGCAGTGCAGTTCATCGAACACGATTGGTCGATCAAGTGGCTGGTGCGCGAATTGGCGTTATCCAGCACCTATCAGCAATCCAGTGACTTTCGTCCCGAGGCCTTCGAGGTCGATCCACAAAACCGGCTGCTCTGGCGAGCCAACAAGCGGGCGTTGCCAGCCGAGGCATTGCGCGATGCGGTGTTGATGGCTGCCGGCGAATTGGATCTGCAACGCCCCTCGGGCAGCCTGATTGCCGCCCACGGAGACGGTCCGCTGGGATTGGGACGGGGGATGCGCGAAGACGAAATCGCGACCTTCGATCCGACCTATCGCAGCGTGTATTTGCCCATGGCCCGTAACGCGTTGCCGGACGTGCTGGAGTTGTTCGATTTTCCTGATAACTCGGCGGTGCGCGGCGACCGGGATATGACGATCGTGCCGTCGCAAGCGCTGTACTGGATGAACAGTCAGGCGGTGGAACAGCGGTGCCGGGTAATCGCTCGGAACTTGATCGAATCCCATCCCGAAATCCCGCGGTTTTTAACGTCCGCCACATCGTCCGCTGGCGGTGCAGTGCGGCGTCCGTTCGCGGGGCGTTTCTCGGCTGCTGCCGCTCAGCGGTTGGCATCCGAAATGTTCGAGGAACTCACGTTGCTGATCCTCTCGCGACCGCCCCTGCCAGGAGAGACGGAGGCGACCGTTGAATACGTGTCCGATTGCGTGCGAGACGGCAAGTCCCTGGAGCGAGCCTGGCAAGGGGTCGTGCGATCGCTGTTCGCCAGTGCCGATTTTCGGTTCCTGCGTTAGGCAGGCGACGCGCGGACGATTTCATGCGACATCCCAACACTCCTGATAGCTTGGAGAACGAAACATGCGGCACAAGAATGAGGGACAAACCTGTGGGCGCGTCCGCCCGTTGCTTTCGCGGCGCGAGATTCTGCAGTCGTTGAGCTGTGGCTTCGGTTGGCTGGCGTTCAATGATCTGGCCCGACGGGCCCTAGCAGTCGAGCGTTCCAGCGGCGGTCCGCACTTCCCCCCCACTGCCAAGCACGTAATCCTGCTCTGCATGCGCGGAGGCCCGTCCCATGTCGACACGTTGGATTACAAACCGCAATTGAACAAGGACTCGGGCAAGCCCGGGCGGCGACCGGGCAGCGAGCTGCTGGGGTCCCCCTGGGAATTCAAACAGCGAGGGGAGAGCGGGTTGTGGATTTCCGAGCTGCTGCCCGAACTGGGACACCAGGCGGACAAGCTGTGCATTATCAATTCGATGCAAACGGAGGTTCCCGCCCACCCGCAAGCATTTCTGCAACTGCACACCGGCACGCCGCGGTTTGTTCGCCCATCCCTGGGGGCCTGGACCCTGTACGGATTGGGCAGCGAGAACGAGAATCTACCGGGTTTTGTGACCATTACTCCACCCAGCAACGTGGGCGGGGCGCAGAACTATGGTTCCGCGTTTCTCCCGGCCAGTTACCAAGCCACGCGCATCGGCACCAACGACCGCCAGATCGGTACCGAGGCGGTGGCGTATCTTCGCCGCCGCCAGACCATCGATGCCCAGCGACGAGAGCTGGAGTTGTTGCAGGCCTACAACCGCGCCCAAATGCGGGCGGCCGGGACGACCGCTGTGCATGAACCGGAAATCGAAGGCTTAATCGAGTCGTTCGAGCTGGGATTCCGCATGCAGGCCGAACTGCCTCAGGTGTTGGATTTGGATCAAGAATCGGCTGAAACCCACCGCCTGTATGGCATCGGCGGCGGACCGACCGATTCTTTCGGACGGAAATGTCTGCTGGCCCGCCGGTTGGTCGAATCCGGAGTGCGGTTCGTCGAGGTCACACACGGGAACTGGGACCAGCATTTCAACCTGCGCACCGCATTGGAAAACAATTGTCGCAGCGTCGATTTGCCAGCCGCCGGATTGCTGCGTGACCTGGAACAGCGGGGGCTGCTGAATGAAACCTTGGTCATCTGGACTGGAGAGTTCGGCCGCACGCCGCACGCTCAAGGGGGCGATGGTCGCGACCACAATAACAATGCCTTTTCCTGCTGGATGGCGGGAGGAGGACTGCGAGGCGGCATCCGCTATGGGGCCAGTGACGAATATGGGTATGAGGTTGCCGAAAACCCGGTGACCATCCACGACTGGCACGCCACCATCCTGCACCTGTTGGGGCTCGACCATGAACGGTTAACCTACCGCTATGCAGGGCGTGACTTCCGGTTGACCGATGTGTATGGCAAGGTGATTCGCGACATCCTGGCCTAGTGCTCTATCAAGTCTTGTTTATCGGGTCGCCGCGCTGGTGGCGCAAGCTCTCAGCGTGCGAAACCGGGATGGTGACGCATGCCAAGCAGGATGCTGGCCCGCATTTTCCAAACTTGACCGAGCGATAGTCGATCTGGGGCTAGAGCCCCAGCGCTTGCAGCTTCGGTTCCAAGGCGACTGCCCAGCGACGGTAACCCTCCTCGCTGAGGTGGAGCAGGTCGGGCATGATGTCGCGCGAAATGATGCCATCGGGCTGGAGGAACCGGTCGCCGATGTCCAAGAAATGCACGTGGTCTCC
>RFIQ01000271.1 GCA_003695565.1 Planctomycetota bacterium
CCCCGCCACATGAGGCGCTGGTGTTCTACAGCGGCAGCGAATTGCACGCCGTGCGAATGGGCAACTGGAAGCTTCATTTCCCCCACAAGTACTTGACTCCATTTCCGGAGGTTCGAGACGATGGAAAACCGGCCGGGTTCGGCAAGCTGAAACCCATGTCGATCACTCAAAGCGGCGTCGAGGGCATCGCCAGCCGGCATGGGTACCAGGTCAAGGATTTGCCACTGTCCCTGTTCGACCTGGCCGCCGACGTGGGCGAACAACACAACGTTGCATCAGAGCATCCGGATGTGGTGGCCCGCATTTCTGCTATCGCCGATCGCTATCGGGCGGAATTGGGGGATGCGTTGACAGGCACTCCTGGTGCGGCAGTGCGCCCGGCGGGCTCCATGGATCGGTAGCGCATCTGATTGTCGGCAGCACCGCGTGCTGTTTCTCGCGATCGGGCCAGCCATCTTCGCGCACTGGTGTGGGATGCAATGCCTCATGCACTGGCCGATGCGCGGGGGTTGTGACTGCTGGGCGACGTCCGTCGGCTGCAATCAGGATTGGGCATCGCGTTGGAATACGATATGCCGCCGCCAGCGCTGGTCGTCGGTCTCAGGAAAGTCCACTCGCAAATGCACGCCGCGCGATTCCTCTCGCACCAAAGCAGCTTCTATCATCATGGCCGCGACGGTCAACAGGTTTTGCAATTCCCATCCCTCGGGGCTATCGAATGCATGTTGCAACACGTATCGCGAGTACCCCCGCACGGTGTGCAACGCTTCCCGCAGCTTCTCGCCATGGCGTTCCACTCCCACCGAACGCCACATCAGACTCTTCACTGAATTGCGAATGTCCACGATATCAAACGGCTCGCGGGAATAATCTGGGGCCGCCCACCGAATCGGCAGTGCCCGAAGCGGGTGCGGGTGCTGCCGCACGATTTCCGCCGCTCGCTCGCCGGCCCGAGCACCGAAGACCAGGCCCTCCAGCAGGCTGTTGGAGGCCAACCGATTTGCGCCGTGCAACCCGCTGCTGGTCACTTCACCGGCCGCCCATAATCCCTCCAACGACGTGCGGCCATCGATGTCGGTTTCCACGCCTCCGATCATGTAGTGCGCGCCGGGTCGGACCGGGATAGGATCGGACATGGGATCCAACCCGAACTTCTTGCAAGTCGCAGCGAAACCGGGAAACTCCTTTTGCACGACCTGGGGATCCATGTGCCGCAGGGACAGGTAAACGCAGGGGTGTTGCGTGCGAGCCATCTGCCGCACAATCGCCTGGCTTACGACGTCCCGCGGAGCCAGTTCCAGGCGCGAATCGTAATCCTGCATGAAACGGTAGCCGTGGCAATCCACCAGATGGGCTCCCGCACCGCGAATCGCCTCGGTGACCAACGTACGAGAACTGCCGGCGATGTATAGGACCGTGGGATGGAATTGCATGAATTCCATATCGCGAACCCGGGCCCCGGCGCGAAAGGCCAATGCATGGCCATCGCCCGTCGCCACAGGAGGATTGGTCGTCTCCCGATATGCCTGCCCGCACCCTCCAGTGCACAAAATTGTTTGCTGAGCCCAGACCAAGGCGGGAGGTTGTCCCTGACGGAGGACGACCGCTCCGTAACAACGCTGGCCATCGGAGATCAAGTCGATGGTAAATGCCCTCTCCCAGATAGCGACATTTTCCAGGGCGCGCGTGCGTTCAATGACGGCGCGCATGATCTCGCGCCCCGTGGCATCTCCCAGAGCATGAATGATGCGTTGGTGCGAATGCCCCCCTTCGCGTCCCAGCGCCAACTCCTCTCCCTGCCGATCGAATTGAGTCCCCCACTCGATCAGCTCGCGAACGCGCTCGGGCGCATCGCGCACCACCATTTCCACGACCTCCGGGTGGCACAAGGAACCACCGGCCCGCAAGGTGTCCTCCACATGACTTTCGAACCGATCATCCGGTCCCCACACACTGGCGATTCCACCCTGGGCGTAATTGCTGTTGCTCTGACGAATTTCGTCCTTGGTGATCACCAGCGCCGAAGCATCGCCCACCGCATTGGCCGCCCGCAAACCAGCCAATCCGCCGCCGATGATGAGCACATCGGTGAAGAAGTTGGCCATGCGTTTGGGATCGATCTCAACCACATACCGCGGCGAATCGGGCCCGGAAGCCCGTATCGGTTCACGGAACAGACTTTGCTTCGCATCGGTAACCGGCATGGATTCAACTTTCCTCCGTCTTAGCTACGTGCCACCCAGCCCAGGCGTTTGGTGCCTTCGACCGCGGCGATGCCCGTCGGCTCGCCCCGGAATCCATCGGCGATTCCGCATGATACAATCAATTGTCCGTGCCGTCACAGCGAACGACAGCGAAGGCCACATCCCGGCCCCGCCAGCCACCCTTCCGAGTGATCCCTGCGTTGCGGCAGGGTCAAGTATCGTTATAGGGCGACAACAGAAACCAGGGAGTAGCCCCGGAAGTGGCTTCGATTTTGCGTCTGGAAAAGGAGACAACTATGCGATCCCTGGTCTTTCTTTGCTGCATAACGCTGAGCTGGTATGCCGCCCATGCTCAAGATTCGCTGCCAACCTTCATGCCGCCAAGTGCTTGGGAGTATTCGCAGCCATTGATCGAGCCGGTCGTACGGACTCCAGAGCTGACTAGCTACTCCCAGAAGGATCCCTCCGTCGTCCACGTCGATGGTCGTTGGCACGTCTTCATGACCGTCAAGCTACCGGGACGAACCGCCATCGAGTACTGCGCATTCGAGGACTGGGAACATGCCAATTCGGCTCCGCGCCATCTGCTCGATTTGACCGACAGCGACTACTTCGGCGCCCCGCAAGTCTTCTATTTTCGCCCGCACCGACTGTGGTATCTCGTTTATCAGGTCGGCATTCCAGGCCAGAAGAAAATGTGGGTTGCCTATTCAACGACCGACAGCATCGCCGACCCAACCTCGTGGACCAAAGCGCGACCGATGCTCGATGGCGGCGACAACGACCCGCGGGAAGTGGGGGGACTGGATTACTGGATCATTTGCGACGACCAGCGCGCGCATTTGTTCTACACCAGCCTGGATGGTCGCATGTGGCGATTGTGGACCACCCTGGACGAATTCCCCAGCGGTCTGCGGGATTTCCAACTTGCCTTGCAGGGCCCATTCTTCGAGGCCAGCCACACCTACAAACTCGATGGGATGGACCTGTATCTGACCATTGTCGAAGAGAACGGCCAACGGTACTACAAAGCCTACGTGGCTGAGCGACTCGATGGTCCCTGGCGCCCCCTGGCCGATTCGGCAGATCGCCCCTTCGCTGGATGGAAAAACATTCGCCCCGCCGCGGGCGTTACCCCTTGGACCGACAACGTCAGCCACGGGGAATTGGTCCGCAACGGTTACGACGAAACCATGCGGGTGGACCCTCACCGCCTGCGATTCGTTTTTCAAGGCGTACTCGAACGCCAAAAAAAGGGCCTTCCCTACGGCCGCATTCCCTGGCGGATCGGAATCCTCACTCCCATCGAGACGGCCGGCCAGTGAGCCGCCTGAGTGCCTATATCGCAAGCCGACGCCACCACCGCGCGACTACCCAGATCCAGAACTTGACAGAGCCCTAGTTGGGCACCTGCAGGTGCTCCAAGATCAACCGCTGGAATTGATCGAACAGGTACCGACTGTCGTGCGGACCAGCAGACGCCTCGGGATGATACTGCACGCTGAAGGCGGGCTGGCCGCGATGCCGAACACCAGCAATCGTATTGTCGTTCAGGTTGCGATGGGTAATCACCAACTCCTCCGGCAACCCCTCTTCCTCGACGGCGAATCCGTGATTCTGAGATGTTATCTCGACGCGGCCCGTCTCCAGGTTCAACACCGGCTGGTTGCTTCCCCGGTGACCAAACTTCAGCTTGAACGTCTTAGCGCCACACGCCAGGCTCAGCAATTGATGGCCTAGGCAAATGCCAAAAATTGGCCGCTGCCCCAGCAGCTCCCGAATTGTTGTAATGGCGTATTCCAGTGGCTCCGGGTCGCCCGGACCATTCGAAAGAAATATCCCGTCAGGCTCGGCAGCCAACACCTCATCCGCCGTCGCTGTTCCCGGCAATATCGTCACCCGATTCCCCAAAGCAGCCAGGTGTCGAGCAATATTCCATTTCATCCCGAAATCGAGACACACGACGTGGGGCACAATCTGCCGCGAGCTTGTCTCTGTTGAGGTAGCCGCATCGCCGTCGAAGCGAAACAAACCTTCCTCCCACCGGCGCGGCTCGGGAGGGACCACCTCGCGGACCAGGTCCCGCCCCACTAGGCCAGGACTCCGCTGGGCTTTTTGAACCAGAGAATCGGGCGCCAGATCGACCGTGGAAATGATTCCCTTCATGGCTCCTTGGCTGCGGATGTGCCGCACCAGGGCCCGGGTATCGATCCCCGATATGGCCACGATCCCGTGCTCGATCAAGTAAGCTTGCAAATCCTGCTGGGCGCGGTAGTTACTCCGGATCCGGCTATCGTTCCGCACAACGAAACCAGCCACCCGCGGACGCTCGCTTTCGACGTCCACCGCGTTGATACCATAGTTGCCGATCTCCGGGTAAGTCATGGTGACGATCTGACCATGGTAGCTGGGATCGGTCAGAATCTCTTGATAGCCCGTCATCGACGTATTGAACACGACTTCGCCGGTCGATTCGCCAACCGTGCCGATCGATTGCCCGAAAAAAACCGTCCCATCTTCCAAAGCTAAAGCGGCCGTTGGCTGCTTGTCCATTCCTGCCCCCTTCAGTCGTCAGGTCTGCATCGGATCTCCAATTCTACACGGCGGCGATCCTTCCGCATCGCTGGGATCCGCCATCCGCGGCTCGCCGCTGTTCCGGCGAACAAGAGTCGCCCAGCGCAAAATCTCGGCAAGTATATCCCGCATCATCGTGGGCGCGTAGGACTGCCGCGTTCCAACAGATGCCAGAACGGACCACATAACTGCTCAGTACGATCGGCTTTCAACAGAGCAGGGGATACGATGCCACCTGCTCCCCCAATTCAGCACCCTCGGGAACGCCGTAAGTCCCCGCCCGACGGACCGCCGAGCCATCACAACCATCATCGAACCAACCCGCTAACTGGCCGGCTCGGGCTCGTCGAGCGGCTCGAATCCAGCCGGTTCCTGCATATCGGGCTCAGGAACCACGGGCGCTGCCTTTCTGGCAGCCTCAGCCCGCGCTCGCTTCTCTCGGAAGGCGGCAACAATGGTCGCGACCACAAACGCCACCATCAAGGCGATCCAAAAAAACGGCCACAGCGACATCGAGCGGCTCCGCAGTTACAGAAGAAATCGGGTTGGGACTCTCGAGCTCAGTTGATTCCAGGACTTTCTAGACTAGTTTGGCATGGTGAGAATAGCAAGTTTGCCCATTCCCACGGCCGCGCCCCACCCTGGGGCACGCTGCCTCTTCTCCACTTCCCATCAACCCTTCCCTTTCACGAGGCCAACCCACCATGCAACCGCACTCGATCCGGACTTTCCTGTTGGTCCCAACGTTGAGCATCGCTCTGACCTGCTGCATCACGCCTGCGGCGACTGCCCAGAATGCATCGGGAGTTTGGCGGGGGCGATGGCACGCCCAGGCAACCGCCACTCGGCCTGCTCACGGAGGAACCCTGAACGCCAGATTGAAGCAGATCGGACCTGGAGTGTACCGCGGTACCTTCTACGGAAGGTTCGCGGTGATTGTGCCCTATGTCTACCGAACGCGGGTGTACCAATGCGGTTCGCAACTGTGGGCGTCCCGCAAGATCGGGTTCGGAAAATCGTACACCATGCGACTGAACCTCAGCGGTAACCGCATGCACGGCGGGTGGTCCACTGGTTCGGCTCGGGGAACGATTTTCCTGCGCCGCACAAGATAACACCGCCCCTCCGACCGTCGAAGAGCCGGAGCCAAACACGCAGTCCGTACCTCAGGAGCGGACTGCCTGTCCCTGGATGACGGCTATTTTTTCTGGGGCTGCTGCGGTTTCTGATTCGGATCGACGATGGCCGCTGGCTGGTTATTGTTGTTGGCCCGAATCTGGTAGTTGCGGATGGGGCCTCCACCCACATAGACCAAGGGACCGGTTTGGATCTGCCCAGCCGCTTCGGCCGTTCTGTCCCACGGAACGGCGTATGCCGCGAACATGCCGGTGTTGATATTAGTCACATAGACCAGAGATCCCCCCGGACGCGGGCGGCCACTGATCGACGGAACGACCATCTCGCCAGTCACCAACAGGTACTTGGCGTTCTTCCCTGCGTTACCCAAATGGGGAAGCACGTTGGTGAAGTACCGAGCGCCGAACGCGCCTTGGCGAGGATAGTAGACCAGACATTGCAATTCGCCGGTCAGGAAATCGAGAAAGAAAACGCCTTCCGCGTCATCCCCCACCGTTCCGGTCGCCACGGCCATGTTCTCGGAGGAGGCCGCAGTCGCCGCCCAGGCAATCGGTGGATCGACCGATTGCCGCGCCGATCCCAACCAGTATCCCATCCCTACCGCAGCCAGCGCGGCCCCAGCTCCGACGGCTGCTGCCACCATCCACCACCGATCGCGCGGTCCGGCCATCGGCCGCGCTCGCTCGTCTTGACACTGGATCTTCATTGCCCCATCTCCCCTCGAATGCGATCAATTGCTGATTCCGCCTGGACCCCGCGTCGTCGGCACATCCCATGCGCTCTATCGGCCCGCGAAGTCGACCAATTCCAGTATAGGATGATTGCGGCAATAAGTCATCTTCAATCCCACCCCACCCGACTGGTCGACTGGTCGGTCCCCGGGCCGGGTCCGTTCCAGCAGCCGAGCAGCAACCTCGCTGGGGCAGCAACGATTCAGGGATCAGGGGTGCTATTCGGTGGTCGGGGCGGCTAACCGATCACTTCACGGATCGGTTCTACGTGCTCGACGCCGACCAACTTTTGGTCTAGCCCACTGTAAAAATAGCTTAAGCGGTTCGGATCCAATCCGAGCTGATGGAGAATAGTCGCGTGCAGGTGTTTGACATGCAGAGGGCGTTCGACGGCCGCCGAGCCCAATTCGTCCGTTGCCCCGACACTGATCCCGCCCTTGATGCCACCGCCGGCCATCCACATGGTAAATCCATACGCATTGTGATCTCGCCCGGTCCCCTTGGCGTATTCGGCGGTGGGTTGCCGCCCGAATTCCCCTCCCCATACGACGAGGGTGGAGTCCAACAGGCCACGGCGTTTGAGATCTTTCAACAGCGCTGCAACAGGTCGGTCGGTAGCCCCTGCGTGTTTGTTGTGGTTGGCCTCCAGATCCCCATGGGCGTCCCAGTTGTCGTCATTGTGCGCACCACCGCTGTACAACTGAATACACCGCACACCTCGCTCGACCAACCGACGAGCGATGATGCAACGCCGCGCGAAATCATCGGTGCGGGGATCGTGCACTCCATACAAGTCCAAGGTCTCCTGACTCTCCGTACTCAAGTCGACAGCCTCCGGCGCATGCTGTTGCATTTTATACGCTAGCTCGTAACTGGCGATTCGCGCCGAAAGGGCATCGTCCCCGTGACGAGCATCCATGTGCCGCCGGTTGATGGCAGAAATCGAATCCAGCATCTCGCGTTGCACGCGGCGGGTGGTCCCCAGCGGGGGCTGCAAATCCAGGATGGGCGACCCCTCGCTCCGCAACACCGTCCCCTGGTAGGTAGCCGGCATGTAACCGCTCGACCAGTTCTTAGCACCGCTGATCGGTCCACCGGTCGGATCGAGCATGACCACGAACCCCGGCAGGTTCTGGTTGACGGTTCCTAATCCATAATTGACCCACGAACCGAGCGCCGGAGCACCGCTGAGAATCCGTCCGGAGTTCATCATCAACATGGCCGAACCATGGATGGGAGAGTCGGCGGTCATCGAATGCAAAAACGCAATATCATCGACACAGGTCGCCAGATTGGGAAACAGATCACTGACCCACTTACCGCACTGACCATACCGTTGGAATTTCCAACGCGGTTCGACGATACGACCCTGGTTGCGATGGCCGCCACGACCAAAGGTCTTTACGTTGACCGTCTTGCCATCCATACCGATCATCGATGGCTTGTAATCGAACGTGTCGATGTGGCTGGGGCCGCCATACATGAACAGGAAGATGACGCTCTTGGCCTGCGGCGCGAAATGCGGGGGCTTCTCCGCCAGCGGATTGGCTTGCACCGCCTCGGCACCCCGAGCAGGCTTGCAGAAAAAACCGTCCTCCTCCAACAGGCTCGCCAGAGCAACCGCGCCAAACCCAGCTCCGGTTTGCCACAAGAATTCACGCCGTGTGCGACCGCAAAAGTCTCTTCGCGCTGGCATTTTGCCCTCTTCCGATTCAGTCGATGTGATTCAGTCGATGTAAAGAAAACTGTTCAAATTCAAGGCAACCAGACACATCGCCTGCCGCGCCTGGCGATCGCTCAGCCCGTGCCCCTGCTTCAATCTCTGCACCAGATCGACTAGCTCGTCGACATCGGCCGCCTGGGGCGGCAGACTGGTCACTAATTCGAGACACCGCCTGGCTTGAGCGGTCAGGTCCAGCCCACACTCGCGCTCGACCCGCTCCAATAAAGCCGCTGCCTGCTGCTGCATCCACTGGCTGTTGAGCATCGACAGTGCCTGGCCAGGTTGCGTCGTCAGGAAACGCGCTTCGCAGCTCGTATCGGTCTCCGGAAAATCAAATACTTTCAACAGAGGAACCGGTAGGGAGCGTTTGACGTGTATGTAGATGCTGCGCCGCGCCTGATCGGCAGCGGACGAGTTACCCCATCCATTGCCCGGCCGCGACTGGCTGGCCAGGACTTCCGCCGACAACGTCGGGAACATGCTCGGCCCACCCAACTGGGAATTGAGGCCCCCAGAGGCGACCAGCACGCCGTCGCGCACCTGCTCCGCGCTCAACCGCCGCAGATTCTGCCTCCAGAACAAATCGTTCTGCGGGTCGATGGCCGCGGCACGCGCGTCGAACCGGCTGCTCATGCGGTAGGTCGCCGACAGGAGGATCATGCGGTGCATGCGCTTCAAACTCCAGTCACCGCGCACCAACTCGGTCGCCAGGTAGTCCAGCAATTCCGGATGCGTGGGAGGATCTCCCATCAAACCAAAATTGTTCGGCGACCGCACGATGCCCCGGCCGAAATAATGCAACCACAACCGATTGACGATAACTCGCGGCGTCATCCAATTCCGGTCATCGGCCAACCAATCGGCCAGGGCTCGGCGCCGGCCGCTGGACCGCGCCCCTTCCGGAACTGCGGACAAATCAGGAGCCCCGCCGCCCAACAACGAGGGAAATGCCGGTCCCACCTCCTCGCCAGGGCTGTGCGGGTTGCCCCGCAGCAGAATGTGCGTCGGCTTCGGCACCGCGTCGACTTTGGCCAGCCCCAACACGGTTTCTCGCGGCGGCAATCGTCGCTGCTCGGCCAGAATTTCCTCCAGTTCTCGCTTCAACTGCTGGTACTCGGCGTACAACTTCTCCGTGGTGTACTCAGCCAGTTTTTCGCGCAACACCCGTTCGCGTTCCGGACCTTCAGTCGCCCGTTGGTCCGGCGCCGGCATTTTTACGATCGCATTCTTTTCAATGTGTTGCAAACGGCGTTGAATTACTTTTTTCCGCTGCGCCAATGCCTCGTGCCGCTGCGCCACTTCCGGATTCAGATCGATCTGATTGTTGCCGGTCTGATCGCTGCGCACCCCATAGGGTGTCACATCGCGCACACAAGCCAGCATGCTGTAATAATCGCGCTGAGTCAGCGGATCGATCTTATGGTCATGACATCGCGCGCAATTCAATGTCAATCCCAGCATGGCTTGGCTGATCGTCGTGACGATGTCATCGTACCCATCGAATTCGGCTAACAACGGGTCCGCCGGCTCGTCGTCCCACAAGCCCAACCGGTAAAACCCCGTCGCCGTCAATGACTCCGGAGTCACCGGCTGCAATTCATCACCAGCGATTTGTTCGCGGAGAAACTGATTGTAGGGTTTGTCGGCATTGAAGCTGTTGATGACGTAGTCACGGTACTTCCACGCGTTGGGCTTGGCCCCGTCCCGCTCAAAGCTGTTCGTTTCAGCATAGCGCACCACGTCCAACCACATCCTGGCCCAGTGCTCCCCGAAAGCCGGGTCGGCCAACAAGGTATCGACCAGCCGCTGGTACTTCGCATCGCTCCAGCGGTCAGCCCATTCGACTACTTGCTCGGGCGTCGGGGGCAATCCAGTGATGTCCAGGAAGACTCGCCGAATGAGGACTTCGGCTTGCGCCTGAGGCGCCGGCCGCAGCCCCGCCTGCTCCAACCGGGCCAGAATGAACGCATCGATGCCACTGTGCAACCAACCAACGTCCCGCACCTGAGGCAGCCGATGGCGCTGGACCGGCTGGAAGGCCCAGTGCCTGGTGAATTCTGCGCCGCCGGCGATCCAGGCCTCCAGCAGCGCCACCTCCGCTTCGGTCAGCGGCTTACCCTCTGGGGGCATCCGTTCCGAATCATCGTCCGAACGAATCCTCCGCAGCAACTCGCTGGCTCCCGGATCGCCCGGCACAATCGGTACTTCACCGCTGTCCGCCTCCACCACCAAGGTGTCGCGGTCGTCGAACCGGAACCCGCCCTCCTGTTGGTCCGGACCGTGGCAGGCATAGCAACGCCGCGCCAACAAGGGCTGGACTTCCTGGGCAAAATCGACTTCCTGCGCCGAAAGGAAACCGACCTGCCCCGCCTGGGCGCCCGCGTAGAGCACCAAGAATAAACATCGCAAGACGAAAATTCGACCGGGCATGGATTGCATCGACCAATCTGCAGATGAAGGAAAGAAACGAGCGGGCAGGGGGGGAAGGGCAGGGGGGTGCAACCGCAAAACTGCGGTTGATGCTGGGAGCTAGCAAGGACTCCAAGGCACAAACGCCAGGTTTGTCCAACAGGACAACTCCCCGTTATTGTACATCAAACCGGATCGCTTGCAGCGATCGATCACTCGGTCGCCTCAGCCGCCGGCCTTACGGAAACCTCAGCATAGCCGACATGGAACCCGTCCGCCCCTTCGACGTATGCGCGGATGCAATACTTCCCTTGAGCCAAATCGGGCGGGACCACCAGGTCGCGTTCAAACGCCCCCGCAGAGCACTGCCATTGGTCGCGCACCAGCACCGGTTGGTTGGCCCGCAGGTAGCGCTCCTGATACTGCTCCCACGTGGGGTACGAATCCCAGTCGACCGCGATGGAATCCAAGTCGCGGCGAACGTCCGAGCGGCGATAGGCCAGCTCCAAGGTCATCGTCCCGGCGGGCACCGTGCCGCGGACCTGAACGATCTTTCCAGGTTCAGCGCGTCCGCTGGTTTCTAACCGAATTTCGTCGGGGAACCGAAGCCGAAGTAGAGGATCCCCCAGCAGGTGCATCTGCCATACATGTTCCTGACGCTCGGCGCGCAGGTCATAACCTTCGGGGCTCATCGCCGCCGCAATCGCCGAGATCCACCGCAACCGATCTGACGGTGGTTCCTCCTGCGCCCCACCCTCGTCCAGCATCGCCCGCTTGGCATCCAGCACAATCTGGCCGAGAGTCGGTAGTCGCTTCTCGTAAACCGCGCGCAACAAGCCATCGGACAATACGGCCAGCCCGTAAGGACCAGACACGCGCGTTGCTGCAATCGCTGCGATCGTCCCTCCAGGCTGCAGCACCAGCCGCTCGGCCAAGGCATCCTCGGTCGCGTCGAATGCTCCCGTATAACACGCCAGGAAAACGGCGATCGGCGGCCGTGGACAGTCCACCTCGGCCAAATGCTCTTTCGTCAAAATCGGCAACACCCTCTGACCGGCCCGGATCCAATCGAGCGTCCGCACATGTCCATGCCCAATATAGACCCAAAACGCCCCCCCAGCATTCAAGCTGTCCAGACTGCATTGGCAAAACCGTTCTGGATTCGGGCAGTACTTGCTCGACGGACTGGCATGGGTCATGGTCAGTCGGCACCAACCGGGGATCCGGTGCGCAAGGAACTGTCGCGTGGTGGTTTCGATCACCGTATCGGCCACCATGCCAAACCCTCCCACCCCCGCGACCACGTGCACGTCACGTCGCCACGGCGAGAAGTCTGGTGATGACTCGAAGGCCAACACGCGATCGAGGTACGCTTGCAATTCCTCCGCCGAATCCGCCACGATCCGCCCCACCGCCGCATCGGGAATCTCATCGCCATCGAAGTCAGCAAAGGGAACGTCCGTGGCGATGGTGCGGTCTCCGCCAAACTGCACCAGCGCGGTGCTTGGGCGATAAAAGGTCGGTTGGTACGGACCGTCGGGAACCGTCGGCGCCGCATCGCCCATGATTACAATGAACGCAGGTTGCCCGCGCCGCTGCACCAGCTCCAGGATTTGCTGGCGCGCCGCTTCTGCCGAATGGGAGGCATCCACATAGGCAATGGAGTACCCTTGAGCCGAGCGATACTCCGCCCACCGCTCGATCGCCGCGTGCCAACTCGGCGGACGGATCACAATGATGTCCTCCGCCATCCCCCGCGGCAAGGCAGCGACTAGGATCAGAATACACCCGGCGCCGAGCTCTCTCAGACGCCCCAATGTCGTGGCGGAGCCCCGTTTCTTGGGGCACCTACCCAGCTCGGTGAACTGCCCTATTGTTCGTTGCATCGTGATCCCAAATCGCATCGCAGGACCAGTCCCCATTTCCACACTATCACCCGCCTGTTTTTTCCTCATTCAGAGCATACGCCGCCCAACAACCATTCGGCAATAGCGGTCTGGGCGCCCCCCATCCCGCGGATCGATCGGGCTCTAGGGCAATCCGCGACCTACTTGGGCCTACTGGGATAGATAGGCGCGGACAGCACCATTGCGTAAATGAACAAGCAACTGCTGCACGCGCGAACTGAAGTACACGTTTTCTATGGCATCCGGCATCTTCAGCTCCAGGATAGGTTGGTTGGAGGCAGTGCTCCACAACCGCACCCTACGATCCGCGCCGCTGGTTACCAAAAGCTTGCCGTCATCCGAATACACCACTCGCCCGACGGCAGCCGCGTGCGCTTGGGTCGAGAATTGCTCCTGCCCCGTAGCACGATTCCAGAGTTTCAACCGTCGATCATCGCTTACCGAGGCGACAACTCCGCTGATGGGACTGAAAGCCAAGTCGGTCAGGGTCGAATCGTGCCCGACCAGCCGCGCCACTCGATGGAGCGTCTGTAAATTGACAACGATCGCATCATCCAGCTCGCCGATGGCCAGGAACTGCATGTCCGGGGAAAACGCCAATGCCGCGCACTGCTGAGCATCGAACTCGACCTGCACTCCCTCCTGCCAATTGACCAAGCGAACTTTTTCTCGTTCCTTTCTATCTGCCAGGGCGACCCAGTATCCGTCAGGGGAAATTTGGAACTTCCACAATCCATTCGACTCCTGCCACCGGGCGACTGGTCGCCCGGTGCCGATGTCGAACACGTGCAGCTCCGCACCGTCGAACGCAGCCAGGTAAGGCCCGCGAGCCGCCATGGATAACTGCAGGAAATTGGAACCGGCGTCTCCCAGGCAAGACAACTCCTCCCCATGCTCCAGCTCGAAGCAACGAATCCTGTCCCCCCCGATTGCGATTCTTCCCTCGCTGTTGACCGCCATGCTGGTTCCCGCCGGAAATTCACGATACGGCAGGCGGGGACGCAGGTCCCAACCTCCGATTTTCCCGTCGCGACTGCCGACCACGACCAAATCGTTGTCCTCCTGCAGAGCCACGCTTTGGATCCGCCCATTCGCAGCCAGCCACAACACACCCTCCTCCGGTTGAAGCCCCATCTTGCCGGAAGCACTGGGCTCCGCCAACCAGCATCGAACGGCACCACCCCGGTCACCAGTCAAAAACTTTCCTGAGGAATCTCTGACGAAAGCCAGGCTCTCGATGCCATCCAACGACCCCCACTCTGCATACTCCCAAGTTCCCACCTGTGCAGCTACAACCGTGCCACGGATATCTCCGGCCGCCAGCAGCCGACCATCAGAAGAAAAATCGACTACGGTAACCCGAGCGGTCTCCGGTGAAGTCCAACGAAAGACCTCGCTTCCCGTCCGCGTATCCCATACGCGCAACGTGCCATCGCTGGAAGCGGCGGCGAGGAGCTTTTCATCAGGTGCGAGGGCGACCTGTTTGATGCTCCGCCCCACTTCCGGAAATTCCAATTCCATTTCCCACGGTTTCGTCCAATCGTTATCGATGCTCCAGCGCCGCACGCGTCGCTGATCCGTTCCCGCATACAAATGCGTGCCATCGCGCGAAAAAACGAGGCTGTTGACTTCATCATCATCCACGCTGGTTTCCACCACTGGAGAAGGCATTGGCATCAACTCGCCCTGCAATCGCCCCGCCACCTGGCTTTCCAATTCCGGACGCACCTGAGCGTTAAAATCCCAGACCAACACTTTGCCAGATGGAGTCCCCACCAGCATCATCGCACCGTCGGGAGAAAAAACCAATGCGTTGGCCCGCTCGGGAACTTCCCAAGCCCCCACGACGACGCGATCGCTCCAGCGGTAAAAGCGCACCAGGCGATTATCGCAGATCGCTGCCATGTACTGACCGCGCGGGTCGAATGCCACGGCATCGACCTCCCCCTGTTCTTCCAACAGCCAGTCCGGTTGCACATCCACACGGCGATACAGGTAATGCCATGCGAAGTCCCTGAAGTCCTGCGTCTGATCTCCGGCATCATGCCTGCGCAACAGATTGATCACATTGCCGATATCGCCCTGATGCAACGCATCGGACGCCAGCTTCATATTGGCATCGTACAGCAACCGCGAAGCCGTAAGCGCCTCATCCCGCGCCCGCATCCGCGCCCGTTCGGCGTCGATACGGGCCGCCTGCGCCGCCCGCGCACGGTGCCGTGCCAGGTCCCCGGCTACGATGGCGCGCCGTCCAAAGTATGCCGTCGATGCCACTCCAAACACCATGACCAACAGCAACGCGACCAGCAGTGTCGCAACCGCGCGCTGTCGGCGAATGTACTTGTTGAGCAAGTACCATGCCGAGGGGGGACGTGCCAGTACAGGACGCCCGTCCAGAAAACGCTGCAAATCTGCCGAGAATTCTTCCATCGACTGGTAGCGCCGGTCCTTTTCCTTTTCTAGCGCCCGCAACACGATCCAGTCCAATTCGCCGCACAGTTGGCGCGACAACAACCGCGGTGTGGTACCGCGCTGACGACAGATCGCCTGCCGCAGGTTCTCGTCGCCTAATTCTCGCCAACGCTGACTCGGAGCCAACACATTGTAATGGCAAATCAGCTCGGGGTACTGTGATGGCGATGCGGCGGCGATCACGGCCCGAGGAATGGGGGCCAGTCCGCTGAGCATTTCATACAGAATTGCTCCCAAGGCGTACACATCGGTGCGCGTGTCGATGTCCCCCCAGCTCGAATCCGCCTGCTCTGGACTCATGTAGGCCGGAGTGCCCAAGACTTGATGGAAACCGGTCACACACGCTCCGTCGGCGGACACATCGCCCAGGATCTTGGCGATCCCGAAATCGATGATTTTCGGCTGCGGTCGGTCACCTTCTAGGCCCACCAATATGTTGGAGGGTTTGAGATCGCGATGTATCACGCCCCGCTGGTGCGCGTGCTGCAACGCTTTGCAAATCTGAATGCACAGCTCCAGCCGCTGGCGTACAGTCGACCGCCTGCTCTTGAGAAACCGATTTAACGGCTGGCCCTGCACCAGCTCCATGGTGTAATAGGGCACGCCATTGTCGGTCACCCCCGCGCTGAAAAACCTGGCAATCCCGGGATGCTCCAACCGGCTCAACACGTCGGCCTCGGCACGGAATCGAGCCAAGGTGGCATCGGTGAAGGGCCCCGGCCGCATCACCTTTATCGCCACCAATTCGGCATTGTCGCGCTGGGATTGCGCCATGAAGACCACGCCCATCCCGCCTTCACCGATTTGCTCCAGCAAACGGTAATCGCCGAATGTCGCTCCCGCCAATTCCTTGGCCCCCCCACGCCACCAGGTCAGGGCTGCTTTGGTTGCTCCAGCCGAAGCCGGTCCGGCGGCGGAGTCGCCCGCCCATGGCGTGCCGGAAACCGTACCTTGCTGCAGCCGCTCCATCACGAGCTGCTCGAGCCGCGAGTCGTTTTCGCACAGCATGCGGACCACTCGCTGCCGCCGCGCTCCATCGGGAATGAGCCGGGCGGCCCGTGCAATCAAATCGATCGCATCTTCGGAGAAGGGGTCTGTTGGCATGGGATACAGC
>RFIQ01000272.1 GCA_003695565.1 Planctomycetota bacterium
CTTGCCGATCTTGCGACTCTGGAATTGTGCATTGAATCGCTTCAAGGCGCGATGGTTGGGGGCGATCAGCAGGGTGCCGGTCGTGCTGCGATCCAGCCGATGCGGCAAGCCGATGAAGGGCTGGCCGGGATGCTCATCGCGGATCTTCAGTTGCGAAACCAACTCCCGCTGCAGGCTGGGTACTCCAGCAGGCGCCTGGCAGAGCCACCCGGCCGGTTTATCCACAACCAGGAAATGCGGTTCTTCCATCAGGATGGGAATCATTGCGAAACAGCGTTCCCCTGCAGATGTTCCTGCAGAAAACGGGTCATCATCCCCATCATGTGTTGCCGTTGTTCCGCATCGGTGATCCCATGCCGGTTGTCGGGATAGATCATCATGTCGAACTGCTGGCCCGCTTTTTGCAATGCGTGCGCAAATTGCAATGTGTTGGCCAGATGGACGTTGTCATCGCGTTCCCCGTGGATCAGCAAGAGATGACCGGAAAGATCGGCTGCGGCTGCTACAACCGAACTGCTGCGGTAGCCTTCCTGGTTGGCCTCTGGCAGATCCATGTAGCGTTCCGTGTAGATCGCATCGTAGTTCCGCCAGTCGGTGACCGGCGCACCGGCGATACCGCAGCGGAACATCCCTGGACTGTGCGTCAGCGCGTACGCGGTGAAGTAGCCGCCGTAGCTCCAACCCCACACCCCAATCCGCTGGGGATCGGCCCAGGGTTGCTCGGCGACCCAGCCAACGGCATCCTGCAAGTCGTGCAATTCGACGCGGCCCAGATCGCCGCGAATCGACCAGGTATCTTTTATACCGCGGCCCAACGCCGACCGATTATCGCATAGCACGACGGCGAAACCTTGCTGACACAACATCTGATGCCACCAGTAGTTGCGACCCGCCCAGGCATCCCGAACCGTGGGCGCTTGAGGGCCCCCGTAAACGTAGAACAGGACCGGCAATCTCTCCGCCGGATGGTCGATGTCGGTACCGGAAGGCAGAAGGATTTGAGCTTGCATCGCGAAACCGTCGGATGCCGGAATCGTGGTTCGCCACGGAGGCGCAATGTCAAGGTACTCGTGGCGATCGGAAGTGGGCGCTGCGATGACCCGCACCAACAGCCCGTCGGCGTCGTGCAGCGACACCAGCGGCGGCGAATCGAGGCTGCTGAAGGTGTCGATAAAGTACTTCCCGGATGGACTGACCTGGCAATGGTGCGTGCCGGGAGCCGCCGTGCGCTGCCAGATCTGACCAGTCGGCAGGTCGATCTCCAGTAACTCGCGCTGATCGGGGCCGGAGCGGTTGGTCAAAGCGAAAACGCGGCTTCCATCAGCCGTTACCTGGACGATCTCCAGAACGTCCCACGGCCCCGACGTCACTGCAGTGCGGCTTCCCGTTTGCGGATCGATGCGGTACAGATGCGTTCGGCCCTCCGGCAAGTCGCTCAACCACAGGAAATGGCCATCGGGCAGGAAATGTGGCGTGCCGCGGATCTCGATCCACCCCGGGCTGATTTCCGTAAACACGGTGGTGGCCTCACTCTGGCCAGCCGCGACGCGGACAACGCGCTGTTGGTTTTGCACGCGATTGAAAATCTGCAGCCACAGCTCCCCACTGGGGCTCCAGGTCACGCGGCCGATCAAGCGATCCTCTGCCGGAAAAGCCGACAAGTCGATGGACCGCACCTGTCCCGAGGCGACATCGGCGATATGCACTGCCACCGTGGGCAAGGGTTGTCCAGCCTTGGGATAACGCGTCTCTTCCAACTGCTGAGCGATAGGTAGGCTGTGCGGCACCAAATATCGCGGTACAGGGCTCTCGTCCAACCTGAGGAAAGCGATTTCTGTCCCGGCCGGATTCCACCAGAACGCTTTGAAATTCCCACGTCCGTACAATTCCTCTTGATAGACCCAATCGAGCACTCCGTTGAGAATCTCTTCGCTGCCGTCGGTGGTCAATTGCCGTGCCTCGGTCGTTTCACAGTCCACCACCCATAGATCATTGTCGCGGACAAAGGCCACGTGAGACCCATCGGGGCTCAGCTCCGCCAACCGTTCCTCTACGTTCGGTGTATGAGTCAACTGGCGAACGACGTTGGTGCCAGCGTGAAAAAAGAACAAGTCCGATTTGTGGCTGACCAGAGCGAACCGGCCGTCATCCGACAGGGCACTTATCTGGGCCGCGGCCCGCGCCTCTTCGGGGGTGAACGATGCCAGTTCCCCTAACTTGTCGGCCAAAACATCCAACTCGCTCAGCGGTCGCCTGGCTCCGGTTGCGGCCTCCTCGGCCCAACTGCGTCCATCCCTGGTCACCAGGTATTCCTCACCATCGGGCAGCCACCGCGCCCGCACGCGCGGTGCCGCCGAATAATCGATCGCCCGCGATGGACTGTAAAGCTTTTCTAAGGAGAGCCGCTCGGTACGAGGCGGTGCCACGACTTCCCTGAGGATCTGGGTGTCGAGCGTCTCGACGATCCGCGCCACAGGAAAAGGCTGGCCAGCCACCACGGCTGGATCGAAGAAATTCCAACTGGCCAGCCCATCTTCCGCAGCAGGTTCCAGTAAATATCCCGCCAGCCTGCCGAGTGGCTGATCGACCAGAACGACGAAATCGCCCTCATGCAAATCCACCCGCACCGACTGGGCTGCCGCCGCGATCTGCTGGCGATGGTGGCCGAACGATCGGGTAGCATCTCGCTGGACGTCTTGAACAACGTACTGTTCGACCTGCAGCTCGGATTCTCGCACCACTTCGTGTACCGAGACCCCGTGTTGCAGCAACCGGCCCACAGCCCAAGCCGCATCGCGGTCGATCCGATATGCGAACGGTAGTGAAACCGCATCGCTGGTCGTGGCGTGGCTCCACCACTGGACCTGATATTCACGGGGCTGGTTCTCGCGCAGTTTTTGTGCATTGTACGGAGGGGGCACGGGTGTGCCTTCCGGCGTTTGGTAACCCCGCACCGTCGTGGACGATTCGGTCAGAGCCAGTTCGGCACGGATGGGCAAATCCGACCCCGCCTGCGGTGCCCCGCAGGAAGATTCCAGGACAGAAGCGACGGTTGCTGATTCTTGAGAGAGTATTTGCAGTGCCTGCCTGACAAACGCATAGGTCGCTTCGATACGGCGACGGTAACTGGCGTAGGAGTACGATTCGGCCAGGATGCCGATCTTACCGCGCAATCCCATGTACTCGGTGCTGTAGCGCGGTTCATGGCCATAGGTTCGCCACTGCGTGTGCTCCCGGTCGAAGTTGCCATAGTAAAAGGTCTCAAAACCGTCCTGGCGGAGACGGCGAGTGATCTCCGGCATCAAACGGGAACGCATCCACTGCACGATGGCTGGGCATGCGGCCGGGTTGTGGGGGATGTCGAAGGTAAGATCGTAGCCATGCAGGGACCCGTTGGTGGTGTGCGTATCGATCAGCACATCGACATCGTAGCGCGTCATCGCGGCCACCAACGCGCGTACTTCGGGCGACTCGAGCTTCACAAAATCGCGATTGAGATCCAAGCCCTGGGCGTTCTCGCGCACTCCCATCCCCGCCTGGGGGCCCTCCTGGCCGGGACGGTGCTCGGGGCTGCGGCGCTCGTTGCCGTCTGCATTGAAGTTCGGTACAAAAATCAAACGCAGAGACTGACGGAGGTCTTCATCTTCGGCAAACGCCATATCGCGAGCCAATGCCAACAATGCTTCTTTTCCATCGCATTCGCCCGAGTGAATGCCGCCCAACAGCAGGACGGTCAACGGTTCGCTGTGGCCCGGCTGCGGCGGCGGTTCGACCACCAGGCCCCACAGCGGACGGCCCTCGACCGTGCTGCCCAATGAAACCAGCTCGGCGTCCTGCCACTCCGTGGCCAAGGTGCGCAGGAACGCCTCGACCTGATAATCATGGGCCGTGTCCGTGTAATTGGAGGCTTCGGCCACGGTGGGCAAGGCCTCGCGCGGGGTCTGGCCGCCCAACCGCTGCCCGCTTCCCAAGACGACAACAACCAAAACTGCAATCCATCCGAATCCGATTCGTGTGTGCACTCTACCTACTCTCCTGGAGTCAGCCATGGCGGGGAAAAGGGGGAAAGTCAGTTCGCAATCTACCGCAGGTTTCCGCAACCGGAAACGGGCTGTGGTATAACTGACCGGCATGGCTAGTTTACCGAAACAAATCGAATCAGAAGATCAGTTGGATGAGTTTCTGTCGACTCCGACACCGGAGCTGGTCGATGCGGTCCGCGGGTGGGAGGGGCGCGTCCTGGTATTGGGCGCCGGGGGAAAGATGGGGCCGTCCCTGTGCTGGCTGGCCCGACGCGCCTTGGATCAAGCGGGGGCTCAGGCATCGGTCACGGCGGTCAGCCGGTTTCGCAACCCAGCGGCCCGCAGGTGGTTGGAGGATCGAGGGATCGAAACCATCGCCGCGGACCTGTTCGATGGCGACCAGCTCTCCCGCTTGCCCGACGCCCGCCGCGTTGTCTACCTGGTTGGTATGAAATTCGGGACTTCGTCCAATCCAGAATTGACCTGGGCAGTCAACACGTTGGTGCCAGCCATGGTGGCCGACCGGTATCGAACCGCCAGCATCGTGGCCCTGTCGACCGGCAACGTCTATCCCTTGTCGCCGGTAGATTCAACCGGCAGTCGCGAGGACGATCCATTGACGCCGATCGGCGAGTATGCCAATGCCGCAGTGGCACGGGAGCGGATTTTCGAGTATTGCAGTCGCCGGAACGAAACGGCGATTTGCCTGGTCCGCTTGAATTATGCGCACGATCTACGCTATGGCGTCATCACTGACATCGGCCTCAAATTGGCGGGTGATGCGCCAATCGACGTGACAATGGGATACTTCAACGCGATCTGGCAGGGCGATGCGAATGCCCTGATTCTACGTTGTTTCGAGTTGTGCAGCCATCCTCCGACGGCGATCAACCTGGCCGGTCCGCAACGCCTGCGGGTACGCGACGTGGCCGAACAACTGGCTCGTCGCCTGGGCAGGGAACCACAATTCGTGGGCCGGGAATCCTCGACGGCACTTCTTAGCGATCCTACGCGTCTGGTCCAACGGTTCGGGCCGCCTTGCGTTGATGCCGATACGCTCATCGATTGGGTCGGGCACTGGATGGCCAACGGCGGACCGACGTTGGGGAAGCCGACGCATTTCGAAGTTCGCGATGGTCGGTATTGAAGGCTGTTCCCCCGGCCCTTGCCGAAATCGGCTGCTGTTGCTGGCGGCCCCGCTGCGTTCACGTCAAATCTCGGTTGCCGTCCATGTGGGAGCATCACTGGCCGGGTAGGTCTCTTCCAAAGCCTCTTCGACCGGATCGGCCGGCTCTCGGTCGGCCGCCTCGGCATACCGTTGCCAGCTCTTGGCCAATTCGGCCGCTCCACGCACGGCATCGAGCAGTTCGGGATACCGCTGCGGGGGCGTTCTTTGGGCAAAATGACGGGAGGCTTCCAGAAACTCCTCTGCCCGGTCGATCTTGCTCCCATGATGTTGAGCGCAAATGTCCAACCGGTAGCACAAATCCTTCCACTCTCGATCGACCCATGGATCAAACATCTTGCTGCTCCCGAAAAAGTGTCAATGCGACGGTCTGCCAAAACGGAAGAAGCTGCCCGGCCACGGTCGCGAGCCGGACAGCTTCCGTCCCTATATCGACTCACCCTCCAAGTGTCTGACACGCGCATCGTGCGCGAAAACGGTAGCCCGTCTGAGGCTCAGCGGCTCAGGCGGACTTGACTTCAATGCGTTTGCCCTGAGCCTCCTGGCTCTTGGGAACGCGCAACTCCAATACGCCGCTGTGATAATTGGCCTCGATGTGCGACTCATCAATCCCATTGGGCAGCGGCAATGTCCGCACAAACGACCCATACCGGTAGAACGAACCGTCCTTCTGCTTCTTTTCTTCTTTGTGCTCAGCGCGGATAGTCAGCACGTTGCCGGAGGTCTTGATGTCGAATTCATCCGGTTCGAAACCTGGCAATTCCGCGCGATACACGAAGTGCTGGCCGTCGTCCTGCCAACCCAGGTCCCAATTCCAATTGGTTGCAGGCAACCCTTCCCACACTCGTGGGAAACTATTGAAGAACCGGCTCGTCAACCATTGATCGTCGAACATGCGGTTCATCCACTCGAACTCATCGCGGATGCTGGGCAATCCAAAACCGCCCTCCATGCCCATCCGCGTCGGTTCACTCCGCTGCACACTAATCTGGCCGCTGCGGCGTTTCCACGGAATCAAGTTCTTGAACATCCCCTCACCTCCTTCAGCATATTTCCAATGTTCTCGAATTCCAGCCCAACCAACTGGCGTTGAAAAGCGGGCTGGATCATCTGCTTGTCAGCCCGCTGTTCGCCAACACACTTCCTTCCTAAACCGTCTTGATCTCGATCCGACGCGGCTTGACTGCATCCGTCTTGGGCAAATGCAGGGTCAGCACGCCATTGTGCAGTTCAGCCGAGATCTTGGAGCTGTCGATCGTTTCTCCAATCGTGAACTGGCGATAAAAATCGCCGATGCCATATTCGCCATACAGGAAATTGAGGTTTTCATGGCGAGGTTCGACCTTGCCATAGATAGTCAGGACGTTGTTCTCGTACTGAATGTCCAACGACTCAGCGCTGACTCCCGGCAAATCACCGAACAGAATCAGCTCGTTGTCGGTTTCCACGATATCGAATCGCGGGCTGTAGACTTGCCCACTGCGAGTTCGTTCAACGGTTGAAACTTCAACCGGTTGCTGTTCTTTGTTGACCATGGTTTCAGCCATCTCTCCACTCCTCCTTTCCTAACTGCCACAACTGCTTGACTTGCTGATTTGTCAAACTGCACTTCATTTCGCTGTGCCCCAAGTAGCGCCGCGCTCCTGAGGCGATTCAAACCTCCCACCACCACCGCTCCCTGGGCCGCGAGGGGCCTGGAGCGGCGTAGGGGAAGGAGATCAGTTGGCCTTCACTTCAATGCGTCGAGGTTTGGCATCTTCCCGTTTGGGCATCGTGACGGTCAGGACCCCATTCTTGAACTCCGCGGTAACTTTGTCGGGGTCTACATGCTCGGGCAACTCAACCATCCGATTGAATGCACCGTATCCGCGTTCCTGACGATGCCAGGTGCCACCTTCGACTTCCGGCGGTTTGCGTTCGCCTTTGAGCACGAGCTGGTTATCGCCATTGACGAAAATCTCGATGTCGCTCAGCTCAAAACCTGGCAGTTCTGCTTCAACATACAGGTTGTTGTCGTCTTCCCACAGATTCAGCGGCGGGTAAACATAGGTATCGAACTGCCGCAGGCCATTGCCGCCAAAGGCCCGTTCCATTTCTTCTCGGAGTCGATTCATTTCGCTCCAAATCGACCGTGGTTGCCATCGAGTTGCAAGCATCTTCGTACCTCCTTTCCTTCCACCTAACCTGAGTGCCTAACCGATAAACGACCAAGAACTCATTGGTTGGCAAACTGTGCCACCGCTGGCAGCCATCGCCAACCGCAAGCTGTTTCTATGCAACCGGCGTGCCAAAACAAATTGCGGGGCTTTTCGCGGCGCCGCAGGCGGGCAAGGGACGACGAAGGAGCCGCGAGGTGGCTGGTTCGGCGATCCGGCATGGTGGTAGGAAGGCTGCCAGCGCAACTCTGTCGCATCTCGGTGAATCAATCTGTCCGGCCATCTTTTCCAGTTCGCGGCAGCCGCTCTCGGGCACACCGTTTGCACAACGATGCTTGTTCGAATGTCCTCCCTGCCATTCCAGGCAAATCGCATCGGGGAGGAGCAGAGACGGTTTGGCGGCGACTTCGATTCGAGTCGAATTCGGAGGTTGCTGTATGCCGAGCGACGATCGCCAATTGCCGGACTGGTACGCGGTGTTGGAGGTGCCCGAAACGGCGACCGCCGAACAGATTGCCGCAGCGTTCTATGCGTTGGCACGACGCTACCATCCCGATACTTCGTCGGCAGCCGATCCGGAGAGTCGCCGTTTCAAGCAGCTCATGGAAGCCTATGAAGTGTTGTCCGATCCCGTGCGGCGCCGGGAGTATGACCGCCGGCGGGGGGGCAGACGCATTCCGGTTTCCACACCTGGGCCTGACGCCGCAGCCGCTTGGTCGCATCAGGGGACGCATACGTCGGCCAGTCAGATAGCAGAGGGAGTCATCTGGGCCGATTTGCCGATTACTCCCGAAGAATCGCGCTGGGGCGGCTACTGCCAATTGATTCTGCGAAGACCCGTCCCGTGTTCCGCCTGCAGCAATTTGCCGGCCGACAATACGGGAGGGTGCAGCCGTTGCGGAGGCCGGCGATACGTGCTGCAGGCCCGACGAATCGGCATCCAGATCCCCAGCGGATGCCGCAGGGGAGATGTGTTGCGCTACCAATTACCGGATCCCGGTAACACGCAGCTTTGCTTACGCGTGAAGGTTCGCCCGTGTTGGTAAACCCCCGAGATGCAGCCATCCACCGTCCTGCCCCATGAATCGACGACAGGCCGGGTATCCCAGGGGACCCCAGCCTGCGCGTTGCCATGGTGTCTCAGACGCCCTCCGCTGGCCGGGCATGCCGGTCAGGAGAGACTTTCGGTAGGAGAGGGACGTACGGGAAAGCTCACGATCTCCCGTCCGACGGATCGCTCCGCTGTTAGAATACGTCGGTGAGGAAGTGATGGCCCCAGTGGTAACGGCGGGGGCTGGGATAGTAATTGTGCCAGTGCCGGTTGTAGACCGGGATCTGCATCTCCGGCGGGTATCGGTAATACATGCTATCGCTGCTGCGGTAGTATTCGTTGCCGCGGAAATTCTGAGGATAGTACACGTAGGGGTAGTGGTAGAATCGTCCGCAATCGCGGTTTGCTGCCGCCCCGCCCCAGACATACCCAAAGGCATTGGTGGGTGGGCCGCCCCACTGCGTGGCGCTGGCTGTACCGCCTCCGGTGCACGTCGGACAATTGGCTGCTGCGGACGAGTACTCCGCCTGGTAGGCTGCCAACTGACCTGGCGTCGTAGCCGATGCGGTTTCAACCTGGCTCTGTGTTTGAGCCTGAGCGGATGTGGTAAGAGCACCGGCGGCGGCCAGCGCTACGACGATCGACAATCGCTTTAACATGTTCGATAACCCCCTGGGACTGTATTGCCAGCATCCTGGATCTGCTGAGATCGAGGGCAGTGTGGTACGACCCTTCGCCTTATCGCATCGGCAATCGACAAACCAGGAGTTGAAGGATTATCCGCTACAGCCGTTAAACGGATTGCGACTGGAAGCTTGCGCAAACTTTGCGGCCTGCTCGGGCCCACAGGCACGGAAGATGCGAGCGGAATCGATCCGTTTCCGTCCGACCGTTCACCCCCTGCCTCCGCCGACTACTGGGGCATTCTGCCTTCGGCGATCTCGTCTTCCCACTCATCCATCAACGGCCAATCGACGGCGCAGGTGCCGAAATCGGCCATGTGCTGATATTGCTCCAGTCGCCCGATCGTCCGATTCAGCAGCGCCGTGTCCTTTCGAAAGATCGGGCCATGGCTCGGCAACAGCCATTCGACATCCGAGTCGCGGATGCGCGTCAGCGAAGCGATGAAGGCCGGGATATTGCTGCCATGGTGAGCGTCGATCGCGCCGACGCACCCATCGCGGTAGATATTGTCCCCACTGAACAACAAATTGCCCATGCGGAACGCCAGTTGACTGTCGGCGTGCCCCGGTGTGCTCCACACTTCCAACTTCAAGCGGCCCACTTCCAGGACCGAGCCCTCTTCGATCAAATGCTCGGTCTCCACCGGCGGCATGTCCAAGTGAATATCCTGGGCTTCGATTTCAGCGAACGTCTGCAGCTTGTCGCCGGCCGCCAGCAGTTTGGCTGCCTTGGGGTGAGCCGCCACCGTTGTCTTCAGCACCTGCTTGGCATGGGCCAGCCCCTGCCCATGGTCGACATCGGCGTGGGTGGCTACCAGCATTTTGCACTGGGCCAGCGGAAAATCGAGCTGCCGAATCAACTCGATGATTTCATCGACCGTTTCCTGGTATCCGATGTCGATCAGAATCCACTCATCCTGGTCGAAAACCAGGTAGACATTGCAGCCAATCAGGTGGCCCGCCTGCAGGTTCAGCTCGATGACGTTGGGGAAAATGGGCTTGCGTTCCAGCATGATCGATCAGAATGCTTTCTTGGGCAGGAGCATTGCGGGCCGTACGAAAACGTGCCCGGATTGTAAGCAGAACCAGGGAAAATGCTAGTCAATCCGCTGCCGGGCCTCGAGCACCTGAACCCGGCTGGTCACGGGGCCCCCGCTTCAACGAAGACGGCTGGCCGCACCAGCAATGCAACCGCGTCGGTCCGTGCACCCGCGTCATTCCGTGCGGTCGGCCGGCGCGGCACGTGCCAACGGTCTTTCCGGCCGATCCGATCGCCGGGTCTGTTCCAACCCCACGCGGCTTGTTAGGTTGACGGGAAGTTCGTCCCACGCATGAAATACATGGAATGAAATCATTCGAGGTAGTCATGGTGTCAGGCCCAGTTCCTCCTCCTCCCCCTCTGCCCCCATCGACGGATCGCTTGCGCCGGCAATTGCTGTTGACGTGGATCCTGATGCTGTTGGTCGCCGTAATGCTGGCGATGCCGACGGTCAAGCTGTGGCTGAATTTCGGTGTTTCCGGAGATCCACGTCCCGTGACCCCTCGTGGTTCGTTGGCCGAATTCGAACAAACGACCATCGAAATCTTCAATCAGACCAGCCCCTCGGTGGTGTACATCAACACGCGGCAACGCGTCGCCGACTTTTGGAGTCGGCGGATTTTCGAAGTCCCGACCGGTACGGGCAGCGGATTTGTGTGGGACAAGGCGGGGCATATCGTTACCAATTTTCATGTGATCGAAGGGGCATCCTCGGCACAAGTCGTCTTTTTTGACCAGACGTCCTATGAGGCGGTGCTGGTCGGTGCTTCGCCCGATCATGACCTGGCCGTGTTGAGGATCGCGGCTCCCGAAAATCTGTTGCGACCGGTGATGATCGGGGAAAGCCATAACCTGCAAGTCGGGCAAGCGATTTTTGCGATCGGCAACCCTTTCGGACTGAACCAGACCCTGACCACCGGCGTGTTGTCCGCCAAGAGCCGGACGATCGAGTCTCCCTCCGGGCACACGATCGAAGATGTCTTGCAAGTCGATGCAGCAATCAACCCAGGCAATTCGGGCGGACCACTGCTCGATTCGGCCGGTCGGTTGATCGGCGTCAACACGGCCATCGCCAGCCCCACCGGGGCCTCGGCCGGCGTCGGCTTCAGCATCCCCGTCGATACGGTCAACCGCGTAGTCCCTCAGTTGATTCGCCAAGGGGAATATCGCACGCCGTCCCTCGGCGTGTATGTCAACGACGATTTGAACGAACCGTTGAAACGCAGACTGGGCTTTGCGGGTGTGCTGGTGTTGGATGTGGAAGAGAACGGGGCGGCGGACCGAGCCGGAATTCGGCCCACCATCGTCTCGCGCCGCGGCATCGTGCAACTCGGTGATATCATCCAGGCCATCGATGGTAAACCGGTGGAAACAGCCCAGCAGTTGTATGATTTGCTGGACGATTACCAGGTGGGTGATACGGTGACCGTCACCATTCTGCGGGACGGTACATCGATCGACGTGCCCGTCCAGCTCCAATGATCATTCTCTCTCTCCGAACGACCATTGTTCGCTGGCTGGTCGAGGGTGCGCGGGCTTTGCGGCCTGCGGTAGCCGGTCCCCGGGGAGTCGCTTTCGGCGAAAGCGACCCACGTGGCTTGCACTCGCCGAGTGCAAGTGGTTCGATCGCATTGTTTGATGCCGTTTCCTCTGCGATCGCTCATGCGATGGCACTCATATTCGCCATCGCTCGAGGGGGGCGAATGGCGCGGGCTTTGCGGCCTGCGGTAGTCGGTCCCCGGGGAGTCGCTTTCGGCGAAAGCGACTCCCCGAGAATGTCGGACTCGGCAAGAAGAGTCGCACGATGGCTAGAGCTGATCGCACAGGGCGTCGATGCCGGATCGATAGCTGGGATAGAGGAACTGAAAATCCAGATCGCGCAGCAACCGGGATGGGCACACGCGCTTGCCTCCGGTACCGCGGCGGCCTCCACCTGCCGGCGGTTCAAAGCGGGGTTCAGCCAGCCCCAATCGCTGGGCCATGTACCGATAAAACTCTCCGCGGGCTACCGGGTGCCCGTCCGCCGCCACGTACAGACTGTGGGGTGGACGCTCCCGCAGCAACTCCACGGCTGCCCGCGCCAGATCCTCGACGTGGATCAGGTTGAGCATCGCTTGGGGAGCCACCGGCAGCGGTTCGTTGCGCCGCATCCGATCGAGCATGGGCAAACGCCCTGGCCCATATATTCCGGCCGAACGCAGAATCAGCCCGGTCGCGGGCAGGTGATCCTGCAACCAGCGTTCGGCTGCCAACGCGATGCGCCCGCCTGGCCGCTGGGGGGCCGGTTCCGTTTGCTCATCGAACGTGCCGCCCGAATTGGCATAGACGCCTGTGGTGCTGATGTAGACGATGCGCTGGGGTAACGACGGTAGGTTGTCGAGAACATGTCCCAAGCCGACCACATGCGTCGCGTCCCCCAATTCCGGATCGGGCCGATGTGGAACGGCGATGAGCAGCGCGTCGAAATCTGGCCAGGGGCCGCCCAGCTCCGCTCGATTGAGCCAGTTGCCCACCAGTGGACGAATGCCCGCTGCTCGCAATTCCTCGCCGCGGTGGGCGGAGCGGGTCAGGGCGTACCAGTTCCAGTCCGCAGGTGCTTTGCGAACAACGCAATGCCCTAGATAGCCACAGCCGACGACCAGCGCATTCATCGTATACTGCCGTCCGGTGACGACGCGGCCGCGGCGTTGACCTTGTCGTCATTCGCGGGCTCGCTGGGTGATGCTCCGCCCAGCCGCTGCTGTAAATACTCGACGACGCGTAACAACTGCGGATCGCCCGCGCAGGGAGGGGCGGGAGGTTGATCCGGAGTGGCAATGATGCGCGGGTCGCTCCGCTGCCGCCACCGCAGATTGAGATACAGTTCCTGGTAGTCGTCCAGTTTTACTTCCAGTTCCGGTTCGGGGCGGACTCCCCAAATATCCTCGTCGGTCATGTCCTCTTTCCGATGGATGTTCTGGCCACTGGGGCGGTAGAAGCGGGCTGTGGTGAACTTCAAGGCCGTTTGGTCGTTCTCCAACTGGAAGATTTCCTGCACGGTACCTTTGCCGAACGATCGGGTGCCGGCGATCTTGGCTCGGCCATGGTCTTGCAATGCACCGGCCATGATCTCGCTGGCGCTGGCCGATTGATCATTGATCAACACCACGATCGGTATCGAGGCGGGCAGTACCATGCCCGGCGCGGCGCGGTACTCGTCGTTCTTATCAGGCCGCCGCCCGCGGGTGCTGACGATCACCCCCTCGTCGAGCAGCATGTCGCACATCTCCACCGCTTGGGAGAGAATCCCGCCAGGGTTGTAGCGCAAATCGATGATCACCGCCGAGGCGCGATCGCGGACTTTCTCGAGCACCGACTGGAACTCGTCCGCCGTCTTCGCGCCGAACAGGGTAACGCGCAAGTATGCGATGCGAGAATCCTCTTCCAGGAAGAACTCCCATGACGAGTCACGGCGGATGCGGTCGCCGTAGACCGAATCGACGTGGATGTCGGCGCGTACCAACGTCACCTCGATCGGCTGCTGGGTCCCTCTTCGGCGGATCGTCAAACGGACTGGCGTACCGACGCGCCCCCGCATCTTCTTGGTGGCATCTTCGGGTGTCAGACCTTCGGTGCTTTGGCCATCGATATGCGTGATGACATCTCCTGGTTCCAACCCGGCATCGAAAGCCGGTGTGCCGGGGATGGGAGCGACAACCGTCAATTGCTTCACCGCCGGTGGGCCTTCGATCAGGATGCCCACCCCGCCAAATTCCTGCTCGATAGCCGTGTGGAACTCTTCATACCGCTGCGGTGGAATGAACTCCGAGTACGGATCCAGCTTGGAAACCATCCCCTCCATGGCGTTGTAATAGAGTTCCTTGGGATCGACCGGCTCGACGTAGTTC
>RFIQ01000273.1 GCA_003695565.1 Planctomycetota bacterium
CCCAGCGGATTGTTGATTTCATGGGCCAGACCCGCGGCCAGGTACCCTACGCTGGCCAGTTGTTCGCTGCGAACGACCTCCCGCGTACGTTGTTCCACGAGTTTGTTCAGTTTGCTGTTGATTTCCATGAAGCGATCGGTCATGGCATTCATGGCCTCGGCCAGCTCTCCCAATTCGTCTTGGGACTTCAACCCGATACGATGATCGAAATCGCCTTGGGCGATCCGCCGCGATTCCTCCAGCAGGACTTTGAACGGTTGCACGACTCCGCGCCGGAAGAAAGCAAAGGAACCGGCCACGATCATCAATGAAACCAGCGAGGTTACCACGATCATGCCGATCCAAGTGCGATACCGCGCCCGCATCTCCTCGCGAAAACCGGCCATGCGATCGGTCAAGTAGCCGAACAGTTCGTTGAAGTCCAGGCTGAGCGCCTCCAATTGCTCTTCGATGCGGGCCGTGCGATCGACATCCGGATCGTAGGCGTCGCGCTCGATCATGGCGATCTTGCGCTGGATCTCCTCGATCCGCCGCAGTTCATGCTCGTTGGTGGCCAGCAGGGGGTCCAGGGCGGCCAGGTGGGCACGAATGCGTTGGTGGTGCGCGTCCAGTTCCCGCCGCAAGAAATCCAGCGTGCCCAACAACTCGGCTCGGGACTGGGCCTGCCGCACCGAGCGGACGCCCAACCGCTGCGTCGAGTATCCCTCGATCGGACGGAGGTACGTCCGCATCTCGAACACATAGTTGTTCAACCGCCAGATCTCCTTGACCTCAGCCGACAAGATCCCGATGCTGCGCGTCAAATCGCGGTACTTGTAAATCCCTCGCAGGCTGCACAGCATCAGCAGGATCAGGGAGACGGTCAGCGCGATCGTGCTGTACAGGATCTTCTTGCGAATCAACATGTTACGGAACATCATGGCATCTTTGCTCGCGCAGCCAGGGAACAGTTACACCGCCGTTCGCATCAGAAACCAGCCGTAGATGGCGACGATTCCCACGGCCGTGGCGAGTACCGCGCGGTATTCGCGATTGCGTTTCCATTCCGCCACGCTCCAACCGCTGAGCAACCGCTGCAGTGGGGCGGGGCGGGGGAACAGCCGCGGGACGGCGGCCTGGTACTGCGGCCACTGGTCGGGAAACAATCCCCGCAACCAGTTCTCTTCGTGCCGAATCTGAGCCCAGTAGACCAGCGCCAACGGCCCACAAATGAATGCCATCGTCGGACCATCTCGCGACAATATGCAAAAGGCCAGCATCATCAAGAAGGAGCCTGCGTACAGCGGATTGCGGCAGGCGGCATAGGGTCCAATCGTGGTCAGGCTCCGTGATTTGTCCAACGTACCAGCGGCCCAGGAGCGAATGGCCAGCCCCAATAGCAACAAGGCCCAGGACAGCCACACGGCCGGATGCTGAAAGGAAAACGGATTGAGCGGAATCGTCTGGCGAACCGCCACGTTGTGCACGATCAGGGCCGAGAAACCAATCAGGCTGATGGCAATCCGGCGGCGCACGATCCAGGCACTCCAGGCACGTGCCCAACGGTAGGTGCGAGCGGTAGAGTTTGATTCATCGACAATCGATGCCACGGCCAGGAATCCTTTCACAGGGGTTACGTGGAACCAAGGCGGCGCTCAGCGCCGATGGATGGAACGCAGCAACAACGCGCCGATGCAGGCCAGCGCGGCATTGCCCAGCCAGAGGGTCGCCGGGTGCCACGATCCATCCTTGGCGTGATCGGCACCGACCATGAAGATCGGGTAGTAGATGAGAAGGATAGGCACAAAGCAGGCGCCGAAGCTAGTCCAATGATCTGCCGTTCGCAGGCGGATTGCTAGCGGAATTCCGACCCATGCAAAGAAGAAGCAACTGAAGCCGTTGGACCAGCGCCGCCATGGTTCGGCCTGCAAGCGGTGGATCCGCACGGCGCCTCCTTCGATCTCCGAAACCCGCCGACTGGCTTCGGCATCGACCAACCAATCGGGCCTTCCACCAGCCAGTCCCATGGCGGTGTGGGCAGCCAGAATCTCGCGGGCCTGCGCGATCCGGTCTTGCTCCTCGCTCACCTCCTGACGGATTCGCCGCATGGGGAATTCCGAGGGGTGTCCCGAGCTGGTGCCCTTTCGCGTCGCCCGGGAAAGGCTGACCTCGTACTCGGCCGGTCCAGGCATCACGCTGGAGAGATTCGAGCTTTCGATAATGCTGTCCACCAATTCGATTCGCAACACTTCGTTCTCCGGATCCATGGCCAATCGGGCGGAGCGGGCCGAAATGCTGATCGGTTCGTTGCCGTCGCTGGGGGTGGTGGTGATCGTGGGGGAGAGGAGGGTACGTCCGTCTGGCCCGATGCCATGGACATGGATGGAGAAGCCCTGCGGCGTACTGTACGATCCCTGCGTCGATAGGACGCCGTAAACCACCCGCTCGATCGAGTGCATGATGACCCGGTTGATTCCCGGACGCCCCCAAGAAAAGGCGATGTCGTTGAGCCACACGGCGACCAGGCTGAGAAGCAGACTGAGGATCAACACTGGCGTGATGATGCGAATCGGTGGTACCCCCACGGCCGCCACCGCCATGATCTCATTGTCCGCCGCAATCCGCCCATATACGCTGCAAACGGCGAACAGCAGCGTGCCGGGCAGAGCGAACTGCAACGAAATCGGGAGAACGTAGGGAGTCAATTGGACGATGGCCCATGGCCCCAAGCCCTGCGTCACCAATTGCTGCACGACCCCCACGACGGTAACAATCGTGGTGAAGCCCAGCAGGGTGATCAAGAACAGCTTGGTAATTTCCCAAACGATGTATCGGTTGAAGCGGCGCAAAATCATGGCGGGAGTCTAGCAAGTGCGCCCGCAGAAGCAAACGGCGATCAGAGGTCGATCGACGAATCCTGGCTCGATTCCGATCCGCGTTGTTTGCGGATCTGCTCCATCAGCGTGGAAACCACTTTTGCTTGGAGAGCGACGGCGGTGGAGAAGTCGCCTCGGTCGGCTGCCGCCCGGGCCTCACCGAACGCTTCTTCCAGTGGTCCCCAATCGATCTGCCATCCCCGTTCCTCGGCGGCTTCCCGCAGCGATTTCATGGTGTTAGCCAGATGTTCAAACAGGGGGCGGTCGGGCTCCGCCCGATACTTGCGATAGGGACCTTTGCCGTAACGGGCGATGCGCTGTTGGGGGCCCGATCCGCCAATCCACTGAACGACACCGATAATGGCCGCAACCAAACCCAGGATCGCCGCGACAGCCGCCAAGGGCTTCAACCCAGCCAACAACAGCAGCAGTGCTGCCAACCAACACAGGGCAGTGGCTCCGGCCAACAAGGGCGAGAACTTGGGCGGCGAATGTTCCGCACCGATAGGGGCGATGGCCATGTGCGATTTGGTTTCCAAACGCGGATCGACGACCTCTACGATGATGGCGGTGATATTATCTGGACCGCCACGCAAGTTGGACAAATCGACCAGGATTCGCGCCGCTTCCTGCGGCGACAGGCATCGCAACAAGGCCCCCAATTCCTCGTCGGAGATCTGCCCGCTGAGGCCGTCGGAGCACACCAGGAAGCGGTCCCCGACCCGAATCGGAAAGGGGCCCTCCAAATCGACTTGGACCGTCGGATTGGGGCCCAAGGATCGCGTGATAACGTTCTTGGGAATCGCCCCACTGCGCGCCGTTTCATCGGTCACTTCTCCGGCAGCCTGCATTTCCCACACCAACGAATGGTCGAAAGTCAGTTGGTGGAAGCGGTTGCCGCGCAACTGGTAGACCCGACTGTCTCCCACATGGCCGATCACCGCCCCCTCCGGCAGCAACACCAACGCACTGCAGGTGGTACCCATGTTGCGAAACTCGATGTTGGCCTGGCCCCGGCGGTGGATTTCCGCGTTGGCCTCGTTGATCGCCCGGAAGAGCGCCTCGGCAGGTGGCAAGTCGCGTAGTTTGGCGTAATGAAGTGGAACTTGTTGCACGGCGATCTTCGACGCCAGTTCGCCCGCTACGTGGGCGCCCATGCCATCGGCCACGATGAACAAATGACCGCGACTCTCCCACTGCGCCTGGCTCTCGGCCAACACCTCGGCATGGGCATCCTGATTGATGGCTCGGCGCATGCCAATATCGCTGACGGCGGCCACCACCACGGTGTCCTTCCAGGATCTGGATTCGTGCGACTTGCTGCGTTCTGCCAAGGCCGTTTTTCAGTGCGTCGAGTCGATACGGTGGTAATGGCGATATTTTCAGCCTACTGGATACCTAGCGAATTGTACTGGGATTCGCCGCGGAAGGTAGCCAGTCGCTACTGAGAAACGGTCCGTATTGGCCGCATGAGGGGGGAGTAAGGATTTTTCGGCTCGCCGTTCGATCGGTGCCTTGGCCGAGGCTCCGCCCGTGCGGTCTGGAACATTTGATCTGGTCTCCACGGAATTCGACTGCGTATAGTCGCCTACGCGTGGAGAGTAGCCCGCGAGTCCCTCGCGGAATAGCCTGACATCGACTACTCCGCGAGTCCCTCGCGGCACAGCATAACTGGCCAATAGGATCATGGAGATGGAGCGTGGGTAGCCCATGAATGCAATGACTGGTCGGCGCACTATCGGCTGGATGATCTGCTTGTGCGGCAGTCTCTGGATCTGTTCCACGGGGTGCGTCCGTCGTCGGTTGATGGTGCGCACCAATCCGCCGGGAGCCAGCGTGTACGTCGATCACCAATACATCGGTACCTCGCCTGCAGCGACGTCGACCACCTACTATGGGACGCGGGAGATCGAGGTGGTGGCCGATGGTTACCGCACGGAGAAGGTGCAGCGCACTTTCACTCCGCCCTGGTACGAGTGGCCTCCCCTGGACTTCATCAGCGAGACCTTATGGCCTTGGGAGCTGCGCGATGAGCGGATCGTGGACATCGCCATGGTACCCATGCAGAAACCGACCAGCCAGGAGTTGGTGGCTCGCGCCGATGCACTGCGGTTGCAAGCCTCGCAAGGGGTGGCGACTCCCGTCGTCGCGCCCGCAACGGCGCCACCGACCGTGGCTCCGCCGGTCCCAGGCGTCTATCCGGCTCCACCGCCGAGCGCGATCCAATTGGGGACGCCGCAACCGACCGCTCCGCTACTGACGCCAGGCGCCGCCGTGCAGGGGCTGTTTCAGCCGGGTGGACAGCCCGTCCAGCGGATTCCCGAGGTCGGCATTCTGCCCGGTGGTGGCTACCGCCCAGCCCTGCCACAGGGGGACAACGCCCAGCCTTGATGAACCTGGCGGGGGAAGGGGGCATCCCGAACTTCGCCGCTGTCCGCCTGGCCCGTTCCCGGCCTTTACTTGATGCCACCCACGGGACGCCCTGAGATAACACCGCGCAGATCGATCAGTCGCGCCGGATCGCGCGCGATCTTGTCGGTGGCGATCCGCGCGTCTTCCACGATCGGTTGCAACCGGCGAGTCAGCAGCTCGACGTTTTGCAATGTGTTGACAAGTGAGTAATAGAGTTGGTCGTCCTCGATCAACTTGGCCAGCGTGCCCTGGCCTTGATTGACGCGGGCGGATAGCTGGCTGATGTTTCCGGCGGCGGCCCGCAGGTCGACCAGCAGGGCGTCCAGGTTTTGCAGGGTGCGCATCGCATCGGCGACGATTTGTTCGCCGTTTTCGCCCAGCGGTTCTGTCAGTTGAGCTACGTTTTGCATCGTTTGCTCAGCCGCTCGTCCCGCATCTTCAAACGATGCCAGCGTGTCCTGGGCCTGGGTCATCACCTGGTCCGCTTCGTCGATCAACCCGGGCAACTTCTGGGCGATCGTCTCCATGGCGTTCTTCAGATTCGGATCGTTGAAGACCGATTGGACCGAGTCGAGGGTCTGGTTGAAATTAGCAACTGTTTGCTCGATACGCTGGGCCAGTTCCTGCATCTGGCCATCGCTGCCACCGATCAAGCGTCGCATGTCCCCAGCCAGTCCCGACACTTCGTTTCCCGCCCGTTCGATGGCTTGCAGGGTCGTGCCGAATGAGGATTGCATCTCGGCCAGGGCGTCCAGCGGATCGGGGGCGACCGTGCCGCCGGACAGGAAATCGCCGTCTTTGAGGTAGGCGTTGGCCAGGGCCATCTCGTTGTCATCCAGTTGTCCGTCTTGCGGAGATCCTCCCAGGCCGTCGAACCGCGCCAGCAGGCTCTCGGTCGTGGGCGGCACGAACTCCACCACCGCATCGCCGGTTATCAACGACCCGGCACTGATCCGCGGCAACTCCCTGGCCCGCACCTTGTACTGCGCGTCCAGTTCCAGGGTGACATCGACGCCGCCCTCGTCCAGGAGTTGAAAATCCTTTACCCGGCCGATCTGCACACCGTTCTTGCGGACTGGTGTGTCGGTGGCCACACCGGGAGCGGCTGAGAAGCGGATGGTAACCGTGTAGCGATCCACGAAAAAGTTCGGCGCTGCCCCGAAGAACATCACCAAAATCACGGCGATGACCAGCGAGGCGACTACCACCACGCCGACACCGAATTTGTATGCTTGTTCGTTCATGTTCTGTGTTCCCTACCGCAGGCAGCGAGTCGCCAGGAGTCAACGTGGATATCGGTCGACCAGGTTGGGCGTGTCGCGGAACGCATCCAAGGTCGCTTGTCGCATCTCCATCAGCCGTTCGCCAGCCTCGCCGCGAACAAACTGGCCCACCCGCGGATCCTCGGCCGAGTCCAATCCCTCCGGCGGTCCGTCATAGAGAATCTGTCCTTCGTCGCGTTTCAAGCGCGCGTAGGGGTACAGCATGACGACCCGATCGGCAACCTTCCGCGCCGTGCGCATGTCGTGGGTGATGATGATGCTGGTCACATGCTTGTTGGCTCGCGTGCGCAACATCAATTCGTTGATCACGTCGCTCATGATCGGATCCAGGCCCGTGGTCGGTTCGTCGTAGAGCATCAACTCCGGATTCAGTACCAGGGCTCGGGCCAGGCCGACGCGTTTGCGCATCCCGCCGGACAGTTCGGCGGGGCGTTTGGGCATCACATTGTCCGGCAAGCCGACGTCGGCCAGCGCATCGCTGACGATCCGCCACAGCCTGCGCCCGGAGGCAATGTTGTGATGAACCAGGGGAAAGGCCACGTTCTCACCCACGGTCATGCTGTCGAACAACGCCGCGTTCTGGAAGACGAAGCCGTGTCGGCGGCGAAGTTCCGTCATCTCCAATTCATTCAATCGGTGAATGTCCTGGCCGTCGTACAACACCTGTCCATCGGTCGGTCGAATCAGACCGACGATGGACTTCAGCAGCATGGTCTTGCCGCAGCCGCTCTCTCCAATCACTACCAGGGTCTGGCCGTAAGGGACTTGCAACGACAGCTTGTTCAAAATGGTTTGGCGGCCGAATCGCAAGGTCACGTTGCGCAATTCCACCAGCGGCGTCCGGCGATCGGTGCCGGGTGGCAGAACGTCCTGAATGGCTTGAGCGTTCATGGATTCGCGTGCTGGTTGCAAATGGGTGGAAATTCGATGGCGGGCTGGTCGCCCCGATCGCCCGCCAGTAGCGGATGGGTCTGTTGCGGCCCGTCAAATCAATTTGGCGGTATGCGGCCAAATGGCCATGTACACGGCGTCCAATAAGATGTTCAAAATCAGGTCGATGCCCAGAATCAAGACAAAGCTGAACACGAACGCCGCCGTGGCGGCTCGCCCTACGCCCTCGGCGCCGGCCTGGCAGTTGAAACCGCGGTAACAACTGACGATGGCGATCGTGCCTCCGAAGAAAAAACTCTTGAATATGCCCATGAAGAAATCCCATCCGCCCACGAACTGGCGGCTGTTGTTCAAGTATTGAAAATGGTCGATACCCAGAATCACCACGCTGTAAAAGTAACCGCCGACAATGCCCATGAAATCGGCCATGATCGTCAAGGCGGGGATGAGCATGATGCAGGCCAGGAACCGCGGCACCACCAGGTAGTGGATGGGATTGGCTCCCATGCTGATCAGAGCATCGATCTGTTCGGTGACGCGCATGGTTCCCAAAACGGCCGCCATCGCGCTGCCGACGCGCCCGGCCAGCATGGTGGCGGCCAGTACCGGGCCCAGTTCCCGTACCAAGGACATGTTGATCACCGCCCCCAGCCGACTCTCCAGCCCCAGATCGTGGAACTGAGCGTAGCTCTGCACCGCCAACACCATCCCGATGAACGTGCCGGTCAACGCCACCACCGGCAGACTGAGCACACCCACATTGTAGAAGTTGGGCAGAATCGTTCCGCGGCAGGGCAACCGCGTGGCCAACCACACGAACATCTGGCCCGCAAAAATGGCCATGTCTCCCACGGTGGTCAGGGCGCTGACAACCATCTCTCCCCAATCATATATCCATTGGTAGAGCGGCGACGGCAGGCGGCTGGCCCACGGCGGTGGCGGTGGCGTGGTGGAAACGGACGACAAGGCAGGGGGTCCCCTCGGAGGTAAAGGCTTCACATCGGCAGCCCCGGCAGCCCATTGGGCTCACTCGGCGCGCTGTTAAACTGTATCGGTTCGGCAAATCTTGATACTTCAACTCTAGTGCTCCGCGAATCGCAGCTCGTTCATGGCCCATCGACCATCAATCCGTTTTGACATCATTACTCTCTTCCCGCAAATCTTTTCGGGGTTCGTAAGCGAGAGTTTGCTAGCCAAAGCGATCGATCGAGGGCTGGTCGAGGTGGTTGTCCACAATTTGCGAGACTGGTCTCCCGACCAGCGGCATCATAAGGTCGATGCTCCACCCTATGGTGGCGGTCCGGGAATGCTGATCCAGGTCGAACCGACCGTCGAGTGCGTCGAGGCGGTGCGAGCCATGCACGAGGATCCGGGCGAGCTGATTCTGTTGACGCCCACCGGCAGGCGGTTGCGGCAGCCGATGGTGGCGGATCTGGCGCGGTCGCGGCGATTGATCCTGCTGTGCGGTCGCTACGAGGGATTCGACCATCGGGTTGTCGAGATCCTGCAGCCGCGCGAAATCAGTCTGGGGGACTTCGTGCTCAACGGCGGTGAGGTCGCTGCCATGGCCCTGGTCGAAGCCACCATGCGGTTGATTCCGGGCGTGTTAGGGGACGCGGCCAGCCCCATCGAGGATTCCTTTTCCGATCAGGACCTGCTGGAGTTTCCCCAGTACACTCGACCTCGCGAGTTCCGCGGTCACTGCGTCCCGGAGGTGCTGCTCAGTGGCAACCACCAGCAGATCGCTGCCTGGCGCGCCGCGCAGCGGGTTGCCCGCACCGCAGCGCGTCGCCGCGACCACCTTTCCCCGGATGCACCGAGCGAGGCCGAGTAGATCCGGTCGATTGGTCTTGCGGTGAAGCCCGGATCCCGCCAAACTCCGCGTGGACTTCCCAGGGATCGGGAAGCCGCACGCTTTTCAAATCATGCGCTCGTCTGTTCTGGCTGTATGCGGCCTAGGGAGGGAATCCGATGGCAAGCAATGTTCTGGGGTTGTTGTTGATGGCCGTGACCGGCGGCCAAGGCGACTTGATGGTGTTGCACTTCACGGCCCAGTGGTGCGGTCCGTGTCAGCAGATGCAACCCGCGCTGCAGCGTTTGCGCGGCGAAGGCTGGGACATCCGGGCCGTCGATGCCGACCAGATGCCGCAGTACGTGCAGGCGTATCGGGTGCAGAATCTGCCCACCCTGGTCCTGTTGTCGGGTGGTCAGGAGGTCGACCGCATCGTGGGTCTGGCTTCGTACGAACAAATGCAGCAACGCCTGCAGCGCGCGGCGGCACGCACTGGTGGCGCCCCGCAGTCCGCCGCGGCGGCTGGGGTCGCTCCCGCAACATCCTCCACATCAACGCCGGGCGGCGCATCGGGTCCGCCCCCAGCGTCCGCTCAACCCGCCGCGATGGTGCGCGGCCAGTCCCCCGGCGTGGCCGCAGTGCCGCGATCGATTGTGCATGCGGCGGCAGCCCGCCGCGGAAGTCCCCAGCCGCAGGCACCGTCCGCCCAAGGCACTTTGCCACTCGACCAGGCCATCGCTCGGGCCGCCCGTGCAACCGTCCGCATCCGAGTGGAAGAAGCCAACACCGTGGCACACGGAACGGGAACCATCATCGATACGCACGAGGGTGAAGCACTGGTGTTGACCTGTGGCCACCTGTTTCGCGACATGGACCCCGCCAGCCAAATCTCGGTCGACCTGTTCGCCGGCACGGCCCAGCAAGTCCGTTTGCCAGCGCAACTTATTGACTTTGTGGCCGATGACGCCGATGTAGGTTTAATCTCTTTCCGTTTACCCGTGCACGTCGAACCGGTCCCACTGCTGCCTCGGACCGAAGTGCTGCAGGTCGGCCAACCTGCTTTCAGCTTCGGATGCGACCATGGTCGGGACCCCAGCCGCCGCGACACGCGCATCAAGCACATCAACCGGTTCCTGGGCGCCGCCAACGTGGAGATCGCAGGGGCTCCTGTGGTGGGACGCAGCGGCGGTGGACTGTTCGATAATCAGGGACGTCTGATCGGAGTGTGCAATGCGGCGGATGCTGACAGCGACGAAGGAATCTATGCAGCCGCCGAGGTGATTTACGCCCAATTGCAACGACTCAACTTGAATCATCTGTTCGACGCTCCCGCGGCCCCGGTCCAACTGGCCTCTCAGAGCGGGCCGGTTGGCAGCGGCTCCACCCCCTCGGCCGACCTGGCAACCGCCACGAGCGCCCCAGCGGCTCAGGGTACCCCGCCCACCGCAGGTGGCCTGGCATGGCCCGATCAATCGCCGGAAGTAGCCGCCCTGGCCGCCACTCAGTTGGCAGGCACTACGCCTTCGACGCTGGCAGGCACCACGGCCTCGGCCACCCAGATCATCTGCATCCTGCGGGGCGCCGACGGCAGCGACCGAGTCGTGCGCATCGATGCTCCGGATGCGGATCTGCTGCAGCGCATCGAGCAACAGGTGCGTTGACCGGCGTTGGACCTAGCGGATTCTAGGTATGTCCCGGAAAGAACTGTCGCGTCACGCCGGAGCCTGACTCTCTTAGGTGGGCAACTAAGGATCCGGCTCGGAAAGTCAGGCTACAGACTGAACAGTTGTTTCAACGACGGCCGAAAGCACCTGGTCGAAAGCCCGGCAGGCACACAGAGATCCTCCCAGCCCCTGGCGGGTGTTCTCCCGCTCGGGGCACCACGGGCGGACGACCCGAGGCGTCCCTGCCGTCCCCGCTCGGCATAAGACTCGCCGACAGCGTTCCCATGAGGCCTTAGGTGGA
>RFIQ01000274.1 GCA_003695565.1 Planctomycetota bacterium
GCTGGGACAGCGTTTTGCTCGAGGTAACGACGACCACCTGCAGCGGCTGCGTACCAGGGCTGGGGACCGAATCTTGTTTGACGGATTCGCCGAGTCGCGGGACGCGTACTGGCATCGGCTCTCCCAGATCGATGTGGTGATCTCGACAGCCGATCACGAGTTCTTTGGTGTGGGGATATGCGAAGCCATCGATGCAGGAGCGATTCCCCTATTGCCGAACCGCCTGGCCTATCCAGAGATCCTGGCGTACGTTACGGGTCCACAGGCCGCCCGCTATCTTTACGACTCGCTGGACGAAGCTGCCGAATTGCTGGAATCCTGGTTGTGGGATCCCGCCGCAACGCTACCACCGCGCCTGGACATGCGCGCCTATCACTGGTCGCACCTGGCACCTCGATACGACAACCTCCTGTCAGACCTCGTCAAACACCATGGGTGAAGTGAACGGTCGGCACTTGGCGGAGCATGCAATCGAAGTTGTGAACCACCAAAGAACTGCCATCGCCAGTGTTGAGCCGTTGGCGCCGATCTGAGAGGTGTCCGTATCAGCTCCGGTCTCAGCCGCGAGGTAGCATTACAATTGACCTCGGCCGAGGCGCAATTTTGTCCCACCGCACTTGAATTGGAGGAATGCAATGCGGCGAAGAAGGGTACCCCCCGCTATCGTTGTGCCGGGCGTTTCCATTCGCGATCTCCCCAGATTACCGCGCGTGCACCAATCGTTTGACGAACGTTTCTTGCAGGACCTGTTGGCCAACCATCCTGGATTGCTGCCAGTCGCCGAGATCCGTGGCGATGTAGGCCCCCTCATGTGCATTGGACGCGAAGTCGCGGTGCCCAGTGGTGTGATCGACAATCTATATCTGTCCACGCAAGGGTACCCAGTACTTGTCGAAACGAAGCTGTGGCGAAATCCTCAAGCCCGCCGCGAAGTCCTCTCGCAAACACTCGACTACATCAAGGATTTGGTGCAAAAAGACTTTGACTGGTTCGCGGGCCAGTGGGCGCAGTATCGCAATGCAACTGGCCACGAACACGAAGACCTCGTTGTTGCCCTGAATGAGTTGTCGGACGACGAGATCGATGAACCGTTCATCGTCGATCGCGTCAATCGTGCGCTTTCCCGCGGCGATGTCATTGCACTCATTGTAGGTGATGGGATTGAAACCCGACTGCTCGAGCTCGTAATGCACCTGTGCAAGGACTCTTCCCATTTACGATATTCTCTGGCCCTAGTGGAAATGGCGTGCTACAAACTCAACGAGCACAATGAAGAGATTCTCGTTGTACCGCGAATTGTCCAGGACGTGGAGCCAGTACAACGGGCCTATGTACGTGTCGATGTAGCCGAGTCGCTTCAGGATCGCGTAGTTGTGACACCTGTCATCGAACCAGAACCAGAAGCGACCAGATCAACTACACGCGTGAGCCTAAACGAAGAAGAATTCCTGCAGTCAATCGAAGCCTCTGCAGGACGCATGGCCCGTGAACAAATACAATGCTTTTACAATGACTTGATTGAATCGTTTCAGCTCGAACCAGTATTCAAAGCATCGGCACTGATGCTAAAAGTTCCGCATCCGGATGATGATGGTACAGGGGCAAGCGTCCTGGGCATCGAGAAACATGGCCGTGTATACAATACTCAGCATATCAAACATCAACTGAGACGCTGGGGCGTCGCCCCTTCGCTGGTTGATAAGATTGCGGCCGAATATTGGGCTGCGTTGCACACCGTCGACGCGCGTTTCAGGGAAGGGGGCATCGTTCATCTGGCCGCTCACCAGTTCATTCCGTTCCCCGAAATCGTTCAAAAACTGCCACAAATAAAACACTGCGTTGGACGCGTTGTATCGGCCGTTCGCGAGGCCTATGAGAATCTGTGACTGCACAGAGCGATTCTCGACCGGTATGACTAGCCGCGAGATGAGGCAAGGAGAGAGGGAGGTATAATCAAGGAGTGGCCCGCGGCGGCTGGACGCCTTTGCCGATGCAGGCGGCTGCCAGGTCGGCCAGGTCGTTGCATAGCGAGAAAGTCCCATGAATCGTCGATCTCGTCGCCAAGGAATGCTCCTCTGTACACTGTTCTGCGCAGCAATCTACGGTTGGACACCCGTCGTCGCTCAAACTCCGAAGCAACCCCAAATCGTCCACGCGCAGACCCAAGACGGTATCCGTGTTCAAATCGAGAAGATTTCACTGGAACGCGTCTTCAATGAACCGGGATGGCTGCAGCGATATGCGGGTGAACAGTGGAAAGAGAAACTCTCCAGCACCGACCTCGATGGACTACTGCCCATTCGCGTGGTCACCGTTTTCGTGTCCGTGTCAGGAAAAGCGGTGGGGTATGGGCCAGCCAAGCTCGAGTTTCCCAACTACGCTCCCAAAAATCGCGTGATGGGGACTGTAATTTCCGGTGCACCGATGTGGAAAACGCAAGTGCCGTCAGTGGCTGTCGACCCGGGTGCGACCGGTATGCAAGTCTGGCATCTGGTTGGCCACGATGCGCGAATCCGCGACCTGCTTCCACTTTCTTTGGAGGTACAAATCACGACCGAAGCTGGCAATCAACTCACATTCGTGTTCGAAGAAATCGAATTCTAGTCATCTGCTCGAAGTTCCAATTCGGGAGCGATCTTGGCCGCGGGGATGCTGCAGCCACCGTCGCGCAGGCAGCCGGCTGTACTGGCGAATCCGCCAGGGACTGGCGAACTACTATGAGCGGTTGAAGCCAAAGACGGCCTGACGATCGACTGTATTGGAAAGTCCGCCAGGGACTGGCGGGCCACGATGAGGCCGGCTGCTGCGGCAACAGGAATGCAGCAATCAGAACGGCAAACCCGCCAGGGACTGGCGGGGGACTATGAGCGGTTGCAAGACTCAGGCGGCTGGGTGGAAGCGTGAGGCCTCAGATCGAAACCGGTTGACCGCTGTCGACCGAACGCTGTGCGGCCAGGCACATGGCGACCGACCAACGCCCGTCTTCGGCCGTACAGTGCGGCTGACGCCGGCCACGCACCACCTCGCACATGACCCGGATCTGGTCCTCGAGTTCGAACAATTCACCCGTCATTTTTTCGATGGGAACAGCTTCCACTCGCTGGCCGTCGAATGCCCTGAGGGAAAACGTGGGATGCCGCGTGCGATCCATGGCGCCGCTCCAACTGGCCCACAGCGCTCCCTCGGTTCCGGTCAATTTCACCGTTTGGTGATGCTCGAACGCGCACAGCGTCTGCGTGACCACCGCGTACGACTGGTTGGGGAATTTGAGAATAGCGCTGAAATTGTCCTGCAGTTCGGGATGTTCCGGACGTTTGGCGCGCGCGGTGGCGTACACTTCACACGGATCACCGCAGGCGGCCATATACCAGCGCGCCAGATCGAAGAAATGGATCGGTTCTTCCAGAATCCAGTTCCCGACGCGGTTGATGTCGTAACGCCATCCGCCGGACCCCAAGCGATAGGGATTGCGCGACAGCTCCACCAGCGCGTATAGGGGATCGCCGATGAACCCTGCATCGACCTTTTCCTTTACCAGCCCCCACATCGACGAGAGACGCAGTTCATGCCCCACGACCAGGTGCAGCGAGTGCTCCCGCGCAAGTTCGATCAGCGCATCGCAGTCCTCCAGGCGAACGCACATCGGTTTTTCCAGCAGCACGTGTCGGCCACTGCGCAGCGCAGCCGATGCGATTTCGAAATGCAGGTGGCTGGGCACGACGATATCGACGCAATCAACGTTGGATTCGTCCAGCAGTCGATGAAAATCTTCAAAGACGTCGGCACTCGGAAAATCCTGTTTGGCCGCCTGCCGAGAATCTTCGCTGGGCGCTGCGATCGCCACTAAATCGGCTTCGGGGCATGCGGCGATCGCGTTCGCATGGTGCCGGCCCCAGGCGCCAAATCCGATCAATCCAAATCGCACTGGACCTTGTCCGTTCATCCATCCTCCTTTGACCTTGCCGGTCGAACCACTCCGGTTCGCTCATTACGTCGTACGAACAACCGCGCGGCTGACTGTTCCCCCGTGGCGGGGCAAAGCTGCGCGGCCGATCGATCAATCCTTCCGCTTGCGGACGACAGCTAACCAATCGTTTTCATCGGGGGCGGAAAGCAAGATCGCTCCCAACGACGACTCGAACTCTGCGGGACGAATCGCGCCTCCCTCCCGTGGGTTGAACCAGGCCACGGTATACGTTTCTGGTTCCGCCACCGCCAACTGGCAATCTCCTCCCTCGGGCAAGTACACCAAGTACACCTCCCCCGGTTTGCAGAAGCAATAGTTCCCCTTCTCTTCCCCGGTGACCAACGCGTCCAGGCATTTCATTTCGTGGAAGGGGATATCATTGTCGGCAAAGAATTCCAGGGCGATTCGGCAGTAGTCCCAGGAGCGATCGCGGCTGCGGAAATCCTCGCACAACAAATCGTTCTGCGGCAGTTTGTACCCGAAGTAATACTCGACGCCTCCCCCGCCGGCCATCAACGTACCCCACAGGCATCGCTTGCGGATATCGTGCAGGTCGTAGCGCGATTTTCCATCTTCCGCCACGCCGTCGTGACCTTCGTATCCTGGATCTGGCGGCACACCGAGGGCGGCTGGGTTTTGTTCGTCGTTGCACACGACCCACGGCCGCCCGGCTCGGGCGCTGGCTTCGCGCCACTTCAGTGTCCGTTGGTGCGCCACGGACCAGTGATTCTGCAGGGATGCGCCGGTGAGCAGGGATTGATTGCCGAGCAATGGAGGGTAAACACGATCCTGAGCATTGGGGAACGTATGGACCACAATGTGGTGATCGTAGGGGTCGACATCGTGGATGTACTGCGCCATCTGCCGCTGTTCCTCCGGCGATTGCGTGTTCTCCTCGCCCAGATTCCAGTTCAGTGCCAGGGCATGACCGAACCGGGCGATGAGTTCGCGGAGGTACAGTTTGCGTTCCCGCCCCAATCGGCCGCCATCCAGCGATTCGGGAACCACGGCCTGTTTCTCACCACCTCCCACGCGATTGTCATCCATTTCGGTTTCCTGCAGCTTGAAATGCAAATACAAACCGCACAACGTGGCGTGATCGAACACGATGCCCCATTGATCGAGTTTGGAGCAGTCGTAGTGGAACTTGTCGTCCCGCTCGACGAACGGCCACACGTTGTCACCATCTCCGCCGGCGTTGTAAGGGAGGAATGAAAAGACGTTGCATCCTTTGTAGCGCAAGTAGTTGAGCGCGCCGATGAGCCCCTTCCCTTTGCCGCCGCGCCAGGTCGGATCTCCTTCCTGCCAATCGCGCTCATGCGGTTGCCAGGTCTTCAACGGCACGTTCTTCTTTCTCGCTTCGGTACCATCGAAATCGACATAGGCCAGCAACGTCTCCGGCGCATCGGGGCCGGCCTTGAGAAAGTACTCGCCGGTCCCTGCAAAGCGGAGATAGTGCCGGCCAACGTATTCCAGACGGCCGCGGGATCGAAAGTCGGGTGGCATTTTGTCCGAAGGCCCGACTTCGAATTCACCCGTGGCGGAATACTTCGGCAATTCCTCGCCCGATCCCCCGATCGCTACGTCCGGCCCGCGTTGCAGCCAAAGCCGATACGTCCACCGGCCGGTGCGGTCGGGTGCAAAATGAACGCGCCACTTCGTCCCCGCTTCAGCCCCGGTTTCCGCCGCGTCACCATCGGCGGCGAAAAATCCCGGGACGACCACTTGCTTGCCACTCGAGGCATGGGAGAACTCAGCCGTCAATGCATAGTCGGTGAAGGGATTCGGGGACGTGTCGCGTTCGTGAGCAAAAGGACCATCGAGCGTCAGCGTTATCTTATGCCATTGTTTGCGTTCGCCGGTGATGGCCACTTCGCCGCCGCCATCCTCTCCCCGAGGTTCGACCTGGCCATTCGGCGATGGTGGGAGAGCCGCGATTGTGGCGGGATCGGCGGCTGCAGCGGGGAACGCAATTCGGCCCGCCAGCACAGCAACTCCGATCGCCAGGGCCAATCCATCCAGCCGGGTCCGTCGCCAACCTCGCGGGCTGGCGGTAGCAGCAGGTGTAGAGCGTTTCATCAGTGGTATATCC
>RFIQ01000275.1 GCA_003695565.1 Planctomycetota bacterium
CAGGAAACTCCAACAAAGCAGGATCGTGCGGTGCCCCGGTGAATGGTTGGGAACCCTGGTTAATTGGACAAACTTGGAGGCGAGGAGGTTTCGATAAATTACACCGCTAGGGCGATTTGGCATAGTTGCCGCGACTTGCCAAATTGGGCAGCAAGTGCCGATCGGATTATCTGCGGCGCGTGCCTCCTGACGTCTTGGCAGAGTACCTGAGTCCCCCCGCCGCAGGTCGGAAGCTAGGCGGTAGGCCAGGACCACTTCCCGCCTTCGAAGTGTCTCAGGGCAGCGATGCCCCTCGGTTGAACGCGACATCCATCTATCCCGACCGGGTAGGGGCGCACCGAGGGCAATGCGGCCTGCGACCACCCACCGTTTCCAATTCAAGTGATTCATCATGGCCCGACGGAGCGAGCGTTCAATGAAAACTCGATTCTTGCAAAAATCCATCATACCACTGGTCGCTGCCGTAGCGATCAGCTTTCCATCCCCGGCGGTACCCGCCCACGACTTGCCGCTGAACCAGTGGCCGCTGAACCGAAGTTCCACCCACTGTTTTCACGATGATGCGATGCATTTTGTGCCGCGGATCGCATCCGCACCGACCGCACCTTCGGTGACTGCGGCAAAAAAACCCACGTCGGACGCTGGGCAGCAGGCCGATCACCGTACCGCGGATATCGCCGGTCAGGTGGCTGCTACCAGCAAGAGAACGCTTCTGCAAATTGCTCCTCCCGATGCCGGTGTCCCGCCTTCCCCTGAGCCGTTTTCGAACGAGCCGAACCTAGCCGAACACTCGGAAACCGGCCCCCAAAGGGATCGCATCAAGGGCCACCGCCCCTTGGGCCGTGGGCCGACAGGGTACTTGGTTGTCACACCGCCGGATGAGGGCCAACCGCCTATGCCGGTGATCGAAGGGGTTACCTCCTCAAAGGTCGTGGCCGAATGCGCAGTCGCACCGACGGCGATCGAGCCGGTATTGTTGGTCGCTCAGCCCGAGCCGGGTGAACCTCCCGCTCCGGAGGGCATCGATCAGCCTGAACGAGAACCCGTCGAACAATTCTGGCTGGAGGAATACCAGCCTTACGATTGGACGTTGGTCGACCTAGGGCGCATTGGACGCAAGTACAAGCGACCGCCCTTGCGCCCCGCCCTTGGACAGCCCACACCCTTGGCGATTCCCCGGTCCGGCGAGGAACGTGGCGCAGTCGTGGGGCAGATCGAGCGGGAGCCGGTATTTGATCTGGAATTCGACCCCCACGCATGGCTGCCACAGGCAATCGCCTCCTGGTCGGACGCTGAGTGCGCGGCCTATTCACTGCTGCACACGAAAGCCCAGGTGGCGGCTGGGGACCGGCAGGGCGAGGAGGCTGACGAGCTTCCAAGGTATTCACTGCGCGTCAACGCACTGCTTTGGGACAATCAGAAAAATGGCCACCCAATCGCTGAATTTGATACGGCCCACCTGTTGGCTATCTACTGGGAACTGTCTCTCGAAACATTGGCAGAAATTCCAGTAGGAATCGGCAGCGTCGACGAACTCGATCTGATGGCGACCAGCGCCTCAATTGTCGGTGAACAGGTTGCTGGCGATCAGGTCGGTGCAGTCCGAGTGGATTCGCATGATGCCCCGCCGTCAATCGAACCGCAGGCGACGCACCCAATCACGTCGGCGACCGGTGAAGGAGCAGCGGCAGTGCCCGCGGACTGGCAGACTTTGCTGGCCGAATGGAATCGCGTATGGGGATCATTGACCCGCTGGGCGGATCGCTACCGCACCATCTCCGCGGCTTGGCAAGATTTCCTGCAACCCGCGCGGCTGGCCAACTTGAAGGCCCTGAACCTGTGGTAAGTGAATGGTCGATGGTCACCCCGCCGACGGCGATGGAATTGCCGTTGGCGGGATCCGCCGGCTGGCAACCTTGGCACCCATTACCCGATCAGGTTGCCTCGCGGCTCTGAGCGTCTCAGGCCGAGCGATCCGCGCCGGCGTCATCGTCGAGGTCCTCCAGACCAATCTCTTCCAGGGGAGTCTCCAGGATACGCTCGACGTCGCGTTCCGCGTTTAAAGTCCCACCCTCGCTCTGCGGGGGCGACTCGGAACGTACCGGTTGAGAAACTGGCTTGTTGGTTGGCCGCACGATCAGCACACGGTGGCGCACATCGACGACTTCGACGCGTTGACCTCGCTCGATCATCCCCGCCTCGGCCATGGCGGGATACCGTCGCCCGTCGATCTGCACCTCACCCGAGGGCATGAGAGGAAACTCGGCTTGCACTACGCGACCGATCAATTCCTCCCACGGTGCTACCGACGCGACGGAGTCGGAAGCGGAGGGCGTCGGAGGACGGCGCAGGATGACCCGCCGACCAATCGGCGTTCTAGGCCAAATCTTGATCGCGGAGAATGCCAGCACCGGAATGGCAGCCAGAACCAGCATCAGCATCGTCTTGCCCATCCCCGGGCTCGATCGAAACCCGAATAGCACGCAGGCGATCGCGCTGATCGCCGCCAGGACCAGTAGCAATCCGCCGCTGGGGACGAATAGATCCACGATCACCAGGACGATGGCGGTAAAGAACAATACGAGCGCAACCCACGCGGGATCCATGTTC
>RFIQ01000276.1 GCA_003695565.1 Planctomycetota bacterium
CCGAATTGGCCGGGGTAGACCACGAAGTCGAGATCGTCGAGGCGATGCGGATCATCCACTTCCTCCAGGTCGACGTTGCCGGGCACTTGATCGATAGCGGAAAAAATTCGTTTCGCGTCCTTCCAGGGCGCTAGCTCCGGCAATCGCTGTGGCAATTCGTCGGGATGGTTCAACACGTGGCATTGGCCCCCGACCGATGCCACCATGCTAGCGAATTTGTCGAGCGGGTCCGGGTACTCGATCCAGGCGCCCTGCAAAACGTCAGGCAGAGGACGTGGAAAGGCGATTTGCCGTCGCAAACGCGAGAGAATGTCCGCACGCGCCGCATCGGACGCTGGATGCTGGGTGGCAGTCTGGTCTGACGACATGTAACTCGTTTCCCCTGATGCTAAAGGGTATGCATCCAACGCAGGCCCCGTGCGTCGCAGGACGTCGCACGGCCACCGCCGCGCGGAATCCGCTCAACATAGTAGCCCGCCAGTCCCTCGCGGAACAGCCAATCCACCGCCGCCCCTGCAGAGTATCGGGTACCCAGGGCGATCGGCCAAGAGGATCGTCTTCGCTAAAACAACTCGTGGATCTCCCGATACCCCGTATCCACGATCGGGAAGGGGCGTCCGCCGGGACCGGGAATGTGCTGGTCCAGATTCAGCCCCAGCGCATGAAAGATGGTCGCCACCACCTCGGGCGGTTCGGTTGGCCGATCGTCGGGTACGGCGCCGATCGGGTCGCTGGCCCCCACGACACGCCCTCCTTGTATCCCACCGCCGGCGAAGTAGACGGTAAAACACTGCGGCCAGTGATCGCGCCCTCCGGCCGGGTTGATCTTGGGGGTGCGTCCAAACTCTGCCAGATTGGCCACCAGCGTGTCATCCAACATCCCCCGATCCGCCAGGTCCGTGATCAAGGCGGAATATCCCTGGTCATACATCGGCGCCACGATGTTCTTCATCCCCTCGATCGATGTAAAAGGTTTGCTACCGTGAATGTCCCAAGTAACTTCGTCGAAGACGGTCAAGAAGGTATTGATGGTCACGAACCGAACTCCGGCTTCGATCAAACGTCGGGCCAGCAAGCAGCACTGGCCAAAGCGATTCATGCCATAACGCTCGCGTACCTTGGCAGGCTCCTGAGAGAGATCGAATGCTTCCCGAGCCGCCGGGCTGGTCATCAACCGGTACGCCGTGTCGAAGTGTTCCTCCATGGTGCGGGCACTCTCACTGGCTTCAAACTGCCGCATGGAGGCTTCGATCGTTTCCCGCAATCGTCGTCGTCGCTCCACGCGGACCGGCGGCAGCGTGGAGGGCGGCAATAAGTCGGGGACCTTGAAGTTCGGTTGTGATGGATCCGCCATCAAGGCAAACGGATCGTAGGCTTTGCCCAGGAATCCGCCGGCCTGGCCATTCGGCAGATTACCGCCACCGCGTCCCATGGTTTCCGGCAACACGACGTGCGGCGGCAGGTCGCTGCGCGGTCCTCGCAGGTACCACACTACCGACCCTACATGCGGCGTATCGACTCCGCCGGTGAACAACCGACCGGTTTGCATGATCTGCCATCCCGAATCATGGACCGCCGCACCGCGATGAAAACAAGATCGCACGAAACCGATCTTATCAGCGATCTTGGCGTGCTGCGGCAAGATCTCTGACAATTGGATGCCGTCCGCGACGGTGGAGATCGCTTTGAAGGGGCCGCGAATCTCGCGCGGCGCCTGGGGCTTCATGTCGAACGTGTCAAGCTGGCTGGGAGCCCCCAAGTTGAAGATCAAAATACAACTCTTGTTGTCGTTGGCCGGGTCGATCAAGCCGGCTTCTCTGGCCTGCAACCACTGAGGCAAGCCGAATCCCAACGCCCCCAGCGCACCGATGTGCATGAAGTCTCGCCGAGTAACTCCGCTGCAAGTATGCGTCTTGGCGGTTCCAATCAGCTCAATCATGGCGATGGTATTCCGTATCCATTGCGAACAAGTGAAACGTCATCGGGCGCGGCCAACGATGCAGCGCGGTGCCGTGCTTAGGGACTCACTGGCCCCCGGACCATAGCCGACGGGACGAAGCGAAAGCTCTTTCGACCGATTGTACCCTAAACCCTTGAGTTCTGCCGCAATCGATGTAGCTTTGAGACGGCACGAGGCCGGCATGGGCGAGGTGGGGCTGGTCCGCCAGGGACTGGCGGGCGACTTTGGGCGACGGTGGCTGGGACTGGTCCGCGAGGGACTCGCGGGCGACTATGGGCGACTTGCCGCGCTCCATCGCATGCTGCCTCATCTGGCGCCCCCTTGCTGGCCTGCCGCCACTCATTTCCCCATCCCAGACGCGGCATCGATCCAGCCTGTCTCGCGGAAATGGGCCAGGATGTGCTCCAGTACTTGCAAATCGCTGGGCGGGCGTTGAGGGCTGCCGGGGAAGGTCGCGTCGGAGGTGATCCATCCGCGGAGCTTCAAAAACTGGGCAGCCGAGTGTTTGTAGGCAGGGACGGGCCGGCGAAAGGTAAAGAAGCCCAGGTATTGCAGCCAATCGTTGAGATGAAAGAATTCCGCGTCACCTGCCTCCCACATTCTATCCCGCAACGCGAACAAGTCGGGGGCGAACGTACTCAAGCCCAACAAGTAGTCACTGCCATACATCACCATGTCGATGGCCAAATCGTTGCCCGTCAGCACATGGAAGTCAGGCCGTATACGGTCTCGCAGCGCGATCCGCTCCCACTCCAAGTGTCGGTCGAGCGAGCTGTGCTTGGCCCCCATGCAAGCGGGAATCCGCAGTAGTTGTTCATAGACGTCCAAGCTGTATATCTTGCCAAACGGTGCGAATACTTCGCCGAGCTCGAAAGCGATAAAACGGTCGACGACGGATGCCAATCGCACATAAGCTTCCACCGTACTCGAGTCATCCAGGTTTCTCAGCCCAAAGGACTGGAAAACCACGGGCGTACCACCATGGCTGGCGATGGATTCCATCTGAGCCGCATAACGCTCGAAATCGAAATCCGCATCGGGCTCGTCACCGACGAAAGCACCGGCGACGTACATGGCTGATCCGCAGACCTGCTGCGTTTCCCGCAGCACGCGTACGCGCGTCGATTCGTCGATCAGGTGGGCGTATCCGGTGTCCATGTTGACGGCCGGGATCAAACCCGACTCCAGCGTACGTGCGACGTGATCGCGGAGTTCTTTCCACACGACCTCGCCAGCAGCGGTGACCGGCAACAGGATCGCGGACATGCCCAGTATTTTGCGCTTGGTGCGCCAGCCTGGAATTGCATCGATTTGCATAATGCTCTCGTTATCGAATCTGTACTTACCGCATCGTGTTCATTAAGACCTCGGGCGGCGAGTCGCCCTGTGGCACACTTCCGGCCAAACACTGTTGAAACCGGCTCACGGCCTGTTGCATCGCTTCCACCACCTGTGGTTGCAGATCGGCCACATTGCAGACCTCCCAGCGATCGTCTGGCTGGGCATACAATTCCGTGCCCGCGGGCGTGGACCGCAGACTCCAGGCTGGAGTGCGGGCCCATATGAACTCGTTCCCGCAGGCGGTATCGTGAATCGCCGCCAACCAACCGTCTACCGGAGACGATGCCGCCGGTTGACCCGCAAGTCCTGCCGGGCTGGGCAGGCCGAGTTGCCCCAGCAACCACTCGCCGGCGCTAGGCAATTGACAGACCCCCAAATGGAAACGTGGACAAGGCAAGGCAGTGGCCGGGCGCAGGATCGCTAACGCGCGCAAGTGCTCTGAGTAGGGCCATTCCAGGGGCGAGCCCAACTGTCCATGTTCTCCCAATGGAATTTGACCCAGCGAGTGGATCAACCAGGCCCAGTTGGGATCGCCCGTTTCCTCCACAGCAGCTCGCAACAACCCGACTCCACGATCTAATACCTGCACTTGAGCGGCAGCGACCTGGTTCCATCCGATGATTACATCCGGGTCCATGCCGGATGCGCCATGCAAATTCCCGGACCATCGGGGTTGATAGTCTACTACCTCTCCCGGCGGCAATGTGCCGGTGGGCGGGGGAGGATCGTCGGGATCGGTCATGGCCATCCGCAATTCCATCGGTGCGTCCCACGGCGAGTGCAGACCCCGGGAATGAACATAGACAGCGCGGTGTCTGCGTTGCTGAATCAGTTCGGCGGCCGCCAGGAACACCCCCATGCACGCACACTGCGCGACGTCGTCCGCCGGTTCGTCGCCGGCGACAGGTGATTCGACGAAAATGGCCTCGCGGCAGCCGAGTTGTTCTGCCAGGCCAGCCACGTCCGCATCGTCTGTGATCAAGCAATGCGACACACCGGCGGCACTCAAACGCTGCCACAATGAGGACCCCTGGGAGGCCGCGGCGTCGTTCGGCGGTTGCAACGCATGTCGCCCGGTCCACAGGCCTGACCATTGCTGGCGGCGATCCAGCGCGTCGACGAAGCAGTTCATCCACAGGTGCCCGCCGGCGGCCAATGCATCGAGATTCCCGGTGCGGGCCGTTGCCGCACCGCAGGCACCCACCAACCATTGTCCGACGCCGCCGAGGCAGAGGATCAGTGCATTCGGGCTGTTCGTTGAAGCTGGCAAAATCGGATCAATCCGCGCATTCAGTCTAAGGAGTCTCCCAGCCTGGCGCGGAACGCCAGGACCACCGCAGGCTCCAGTGTAACCGTGTTCTATGGTTGCGTGAACGGTCCCGGCTCGACCAGCCCTCGACTACTTTCCCTACGGAGAATAACCGCCGTGCACCCCTCCGCCCCACCCCACGTACCGCACGTAGTATCGATCCCCCTCCGGGTCGAAGCCGCTGCACCGTCTCCAAATCGCGTGGTGCTGCCGCCTACGGTCACGGTCTGGGGGACCGCCTTTGCCCGCCTCGATATGGATGGCGCAACGGAACTGGCGGATCGTATCATCGACCATCGCCAGCCCGAATACTTCATTACAGCCAACCTGAATTACTTAATGCTGACCCACCAGGTGCCGCGGTTGGAGGAAATCAACTCCCGTGCGGCAGCCGTGTTGGCCGACGGGTTTCCCATCGTGGTTCGCAGCCGGTTGTCCTCTCGACCTTTGCCGGGACGCGTAACCGGTGCGGACCTGATTGTGCGGTTGGCGGAATTGGCGCATCGGCGCCGCTATAGCATCTACTTTCTAGGAGGGGCAGCGGGTGTGGCGGCGGCCGCCGCCAAAAAACTCAACGCTCAATACCCGCATTTTCGCATCGCCGGGTGTGCTTCGCCTGCGCTGCACGGCATGTCTGCAGCGGAGCACCAGCGCTTGGTCGACGAGATTCGCCAGTCGCGCCCGGATATCCTCCTAGTCGCCTTCGGGCAACCCAAGGGGGAGTGTTGGATCTACGATCATTTGCGGGACCTGAATGTGCCGCTCAGCATGCAGATCGGGGCCAGTTTCGATTTCCTGGTGGGTACGGCCCGTCGTGCCCCACAGATCTGGCAAGACTTGGGGGCCGAGTGGTTGTACCGCATGCTCAGCGAACCACGTCGACTGGGCCCTCGCTACGCGCGCAACATGTTGCACTTGGGACAACTCGTGGCAGGCGAGATGCCCCGCGCGGTATCGTCGCTGTTGACTTC
>RFIQ01000277.1 GCA_003695565.1 Planctomycetota bacterium
CTCTGGGCGCGTGCCGAACAAAAGGCGTGTCGTCTGGCGCTGGTCTACGCCTGTTCGGCCGATCGCCAACAACCGGTGATCGACGCCGATGCCGCGCGCTGGGCCTGCGAGCTGTCCGAACACCTGACACGCCGCGTGTTGTTTCTGGCCGGCCAATGGGTCGCGGACGGCCAATTCGATGCGCGGCAGAAAAAGGTCTTGCGCGTGATCCGCGACGCCGGTGGCGAGATCGGGCGACGCGAACTATCCCGCCGCACGCAGTGGCTCTCGCAACGCGAGCGAAACGAGATCATCGCCAACATGGAAGAGGCCGGCCTGCTCGAGTTGAAGCAAGTGAAGACGGCCACGCGGCCCAAACTGGTGTACGCAATCCGATGAGAAACGTCATTTTGTCAATTTGTCCCCCGGGCCCCTCTATATAAGAGAGGCGCGCGCAGGGGTATTTAAGACTCTCTATGACATATTGACATATCTTCTTCTTATATAGATCCAACACGGAAAAACACGATGGAAACCGGCCGCCAGATGCGTCAACGATCAGTCAAGTGCGTCATGGGTCCTCCCGTGCCATGGTGTTGCCATGCCCCCCGCGGGAACCGTCGCAATAGGCTGGAGAGTTTGTTTTCGTGCGTCAAGAGTCGCCGCGTCCGATTCTGTCCCACGCGTCACGGTATGCGTCCTGGTCATACGACGGTGGCTGAAGCCAGTAACTCACGCGGCCAGCCTTCTCGCCACGGTGCGCCAGTTGACGAACCTCGGTTGGAAGGAGAACGAAAGCGGATGGTTCGGTGGCAACTTTGTTCACGATCACCCAGTAATCGCCCATGACTTTGTCGAGCGACGTCCCAAGGGGCACAGGATTACGTTTGCTGAGTGCCTTGACCTGCACTCCGATGAGATGGCTTGCGTCGCGATTGTACGCGACGATATCGACCCCCCGGGCATTTCTGGCCGTTGGCATCACATTCCAGCCGAGAAGCGATAGATGGTAACAGCAGTAATAGAGGCCGACATTGCCGGTGATCTGCGGGTCGAGCTTCTTCATCACGAATTCCCTTCATTGGTGGTTAGACGACTCTACCAGATTCGGAGAATCAAGGATGGAAATCAAGAACTGGAACCTCTCGGACATTCGACCCTACGATCGCAACCCCCGCATCAACGACCGGGCGGTCGACGCCGTGGCCGAGTCGATTCGCGAATTCGGATTCCGGCAGCCGATCGTCGTTGATGACGAAGGCGTGATTATCGTGGGCCACACCCGCTACAAGGCGGCCCAGAAACTCGGCCTCGAAGAGGTACCGGTCCACGTGGCCCGCGGACTCAGTCCGGAGCAGGTCAAGGCGTATCGCCTCGCCGACAACAAGACAGGCGAACTCGCCGAGTGGGACTTTGATCTCTTGCCGCTTGAGCTGTCCGAGCTCGGCGATATCGGTTTCGACTTGGAACTGCTCGGATTCGGGGAGGCGGAACTCGCCAAGCTGATGTCAGGTGACGTCAAGCAAGGGCTCACCGATCCGGACGACGTTCCCGAGCCACCGGATGAAGCGACCACCAAGCCAGGCGATCTGTGGATCCTCGGCGAGCATCGGTTGTTGTGCGGCGATAGCAGTAATCCCGCCGACGTTGATCGGTTGCTGGACGGCGCCGACATTCACCTAGTCAACACCGATCCGCCGTACAACGTGAAAGTCGAACCACGGAGCAACAACGCCATCGCGGCCGGTTTGAGTTCCTATCAGGGGACGAAGCATCACCAGAAGTTCGATGTGGAGCGTCACCCGGAGAAATCGAAACCGACGCAGCGAAAGATGCGAGCGAAGGACCGTCCGCTTGAGAACGACTTTGTCTCCGACGAGGAATTCGATCGCCTCCTCTACGCGTGGTTCGGCAATATTGCCCGAGTGCTGTTGCCCGGCCACGGTTTCTATATCTGGGGCGGTTATGCGAATCTTGGAAATTATCCGCCGATGCTCAAGCGTCACGGCTTGTATTTCTCGCAAGGCATCGTGTGGGACAAGCAGCATCCGGTGCTGACGCGCAAGGACTACATGGGCGCGTTCGAGCTCGCGTTCTACGGTTGGCGGGAAGGCGCAGCGCATCGCTTCTACGGCCCCAACAATGTTCCCGACATTTGGCGCGTCAAGAAAGTCACGCCAACGAAGATGATTCACTTGACTGAGAAGCCCGTCGAGCTGGCTGTCCGAGCCATTCAGTACTCGTCGCTTGCCGGCGAGAACGTCCTCGACCTGTTCGGTGGCAGCGGTTCGACGCTCATCGCGTGCGAGCAGACTGGGCGCAAGGCGTTCCTGGTGGAGCTCGACCCGCTCTATTGCGATGTGATCATCGAGAGGTGGGAGAAGTTCACGGGCAAGACGGCGGAAAGAGTGAACGCGTTGAACGCTGCTCTTGAAAGTGATGCACACACCTGCGTCGACTCATGAGATGGCACCCGGTTCAGACCGCAGAGTATCCGCTTTACATTTCGGACATTGTTGGCCCTCAAGGTCAAACGTCCCAACGAGTTCGTTCGATCCGCACTTCGGACAGGCAGAGATTGGCTGACGCGAGTCGATGTTGAATTGAGAGCCACATTCGAGGCAGGTATGAGGCGTGTCGTTTCCGATGCAACGAGCCAGCAGGTCATGGCGAGGATGGTATGCGTACTGCTTCTCTCCCTTCTCGTCGATGTAGTACGGATTTCCGTCCGACCAAGCAGATGCGGTGTAGTCGCAATTGTTACAAATGAAGCGCAGTTCCTGAGCCATCGTTCCCATTCCTCGTTGTGTGCCCCGAGTGTTGTGTGCCCCGAGTTCTGTTACTGCACGTATTGTAGAAGACACAGCACGATGATTTACCTGGCCAGTCCATACACCCATCCCGACC
>RFIQ01000278.1 GCA_003695565.1 Planctomycetota bacterium
ATCTCGCCACCATAACAACCGATGTCGGAGTACCCCATGTCATCGACCAGGACGATGATAATGTTCGGGCGTTCGGCCCCCCGTGCGGTCGGAACAGCCGCAACGCAGATCAGTGCTGCCCACGCGGCCCACAATGCCCATCTGCGAGATATCCAGTTCCAGCCGGCTGCAGGCACGGTATCATCTCCCTAGTCGATGCGTTTCGCTGTCACAGACCGCCAATGCGTTCGGAGAGGAGTCATTCTCTGGCGAACTTGTAGATGCCATTCCCCTGGGCGGTGTCGATCATGAAGTAGATCTCGCCATCGGCATCCTCCCCAAAAGCCAGCACTGGAATTCCGCTGGCAATCACCTGTTCGTTGGCAGTCGCCATCCCCGTTTCCGGATCGTAGCTGAGTGCCCAGATGGCACCGCTGACGTAGTCGGCGTAGATGTACTTGCCTTGCAGCTCCGGCAAACGCTGGCTGCGATACACGCGGCCCCCGGTGACCGATTTGCCGATCCCATGATCGTATTCCCACACCGGATCGATGGGAGGCGTGATGGGGTCCGGTTGCGGCTTGTTGCCAAAGTTATGGCTCCCCTCCCGGCGGCTCCATCCGTAATTGCCTCCCTTGGTTATTACATTGACCTCTTCCCACAACTCCTGACCAACATCGCCGGCCCACAATCGTCCGCTGTGACTGTCGAAGGCGATTCTCCATGGATTGCGCAGACCCAGCGCGTAGATCTCGCCGCGCGCCCGGGGTACGTCGACGAACGGGTTGTCGGCCGGTATCCCATACTTGCGGTCCACTGCAGCAGCATCCACGTCGATTCGCAAGATCTTACCCAACAACTGCGTTACATCCTGGCCAGCGATCAAGGGGTCGTTGCGCAAGCCGCCGTCCCCTAAACCGATGTACAAGTAGCCGTCGGGACCGAATTCGATCGAACCGCCGTTGTGGTTTTGATACGGCTGCTTCACCTCCAGCAACACTTCTTCGGAGCCGCGGTCCGCGCGATTCGGATCGTCTGGCGAAACGCGAAACCGCGAGACGACCGAGCGATGGTCATCTTTGTGCGTGTAATACACGAAGAACTGGCCGTTTTCTGAGAATTGGGGATGCAAGGCGAATCCCAACAATCCCTCTTCGTTTGCACCGCGCGTATTCCACTGAGTGACCGTGTCGGTCAGGTCGAGAAACAACTTGGAATCGGTGACGTCGGGGCGGTTCTCGAAAACGAAGATTTCCCCCGACTGGGCGACCGCGAACAAGCGTTCGGGATTCTGCTGGTCACTGGTCAGCTCCATCAGCCGCAGTTTCTGGACGTTGCCGCCGTCATCGATGGGGCTCCAGCCGTCCCACTTCAAATCAGGGAATGCCAATTCGGCTCGCATGGGAAGCTTGCCTGTGATTGGCTGTGGCGGCGCTCCGTTTTCTGGAAGACGACGCACTTTGATGTTACGGAACGCCACCCAGTCGCCGTGGTCCTGCAAGCAGATATGTCCTTCACCCGCTTTGCCGAAACCGGGAAACTTGGCGAACTTGCTCTTGGCTACCCGCTCTTCCCAGTCCTTGGAACCGAGTTTGAATCGGTAGTACAGATTGCCGTTCATGGAGACTTCGCACTGATTCGGCGCGATTCGCAAGAACACCTGGTTCCACTCGCCCGCCGGCCGCGTGGCGTCGAGCACGCCCGATTCGCCGGTCCAGGCCGGTGCGGTGGGGCGGTAAAGCTGATACAGCCAACCGGATAATTGAGGATCGTGGCCGTGAGCATTATCCTGGATCTGGATTTCCGGTCCGCTATGCCAGGGGCGTGGATTGTCCTCGGTGACATGGAACATGATGCCACTGTTGCCGCCCGGCGAAATCTTGTATTCGATGGACAGTTCGAACCACTTGAATTTTTCCTTGGTGATGATGTCTCCCGCCCCTTTTTTGGCGCGGACCAATGCGCCATCCTCGATCTTCCATCCCGGGGAAAGCCCTTCCTGCTGGTAGTTCCGCCACTTGTCCGCCGACTTGCCGTCGAACAACAGCTCCCATCCGCTCAGCGCCTCGGGACGCGTGAGTTGATTCGGGGTCTCGGCGTGCACCGTGTCACATGGGCTGGACAATGTCAACGCGGGCAGCACGAGTGCTACCCCTACCAGGAATTTGTTCTGAAATCCTTGTAGCATGGTCTATCCAATCAATTGAAGAAAGTTGTTCATGAGGGACCTAATCGTAGTTGCTCCGCAGCCCGACGTAAACCAATCGGGTGCAGCCTCCTGCCGCTTCTGCCGATGGAGCATCACGGCAGCGGGATGTCTTCTAACTCGTAGTCGAGAGTATACCGGACGATGCCCGCCGGAGACTCGTACACCAGGCGATGCAGATCGGGGTCGCCGTTGATCTGAAACAGATAGGCAATCCCCACCGCGCTGGGAGTGATGGCGTAGGTCTGGAAACCGACGTTCTCCAAACGACGGCCCTGCGGGTCCAGCAAATACGCCTGGTTCGACAGCACCCACCCGCGAAACGACTCCAGGGCTCCTTCGGGTGACCCGAACTCGACGAGTATGCGAAACTCCCACACCGGGCCGTTCCGCCTGGCTCCCTCCAAGGTAACGGTTACATCGCCGTACTTCTGAGACTGCCGGGCCCCGGAACTGAATCGCTCAAATTCATACTGATGTTTTTCGCTCGGAATTGCCATCACCAGGCGGCCGCGCAGCGAATCCAATTGAGCGACCGAGCGCGGTGGGCGATCCAACAGCAAATCGATTTGTGTGCTCGATCCTCCAACATTCAGAGGGATCTCCGGAGCCGCGTCCGGCGTGGCTGAGTCATAGACCTTGCCGCCCGCCTCCGCCTCCAGTTTGTCCATCGGTATTTGCAGGAACACCGGTTGCAATCTCGGCTCCCAACTTACCAACGCAGAGACTTGCAATTGTCCCACCAGTGCGGAACGGAAATTCAACGTGGCTTGGGTGAACAATGGGTCGATCCGCACGGGACCATCAAACCAGGCCGGAGGTGGTGCGACTCCCTCGCGCGGACCCAGCACCAGTTCCTGCTCCGTCGTTGCAAAGGCGACCAGTTGCAAATCGGCCTGGTTCATAATCTCTTGCAAGACTTGCCAAAACGGGGCGTCGGCCACATGGAGTTCGACTGTCTTGTTGGCTCCTAATTCGTCGGTTTGCAAACGGACTTGGTTTCCCGTCTGGGCGATGATCGCATCCAAGACTTCCTGCAATGGCCAACGGCCGTCCAACGAGACCCGGGATGCTGCGACATACGCCTGGGTCTTCACCGACTCCAAGGCTTGCCGGATGCGCTGCAATCTGACTTTC
>RFIQ01000279.1 GCA_003695565.1 Planctomycetota bacterium
GAATAAACCGCGCGTCTCATTCTGACGCGGCATTGCGGCAGTGGGAGGGCTGAAGAGCTGTCCCGGCACCGCATGGGCGAGCGACCATCGGCTGGCTCTCGCCGGCCGAGCGCGCCATCGCGTGACCATTCCGTCCCACGGGGGGATGGTGCCCGAGGGAGATTTTCTTACACATGGATGCACGATCCGGTTTACCGCAGTGGACGTCTCGGCAGATCGTGGCGGCGCGGCCATCCGTCTCGCGCCCGGCTCCGGGCAACCGTCCGCTGGGCGTGCTGTGGGAACGGGAAGCGGCGGGCGATGCCGCGCTGGCGGACGCGTGTACCGTGTTCCTGCGTGGCAGCGAATGCCGATTCCGCTGTGCCATGTGCGACTTGTGGAAGTCGACGCATTGGCAGCCAACGCGCCCGGGTGATTTGCCGGCACAGATCCGCTGGGCCCTCGATCAACCGGCGCCGGACGATGTTTCCGCCGCAGCGGCGGAAGGCGAGAGCCTCCGGCTCAGGTGGATCAAATTGTACAACGCCGCCAACTTCTTCGCCGACGTAAATGTACCTCGTCGAGACTTGCCGGACATCGCCCGGCTCGTATGCCGTTTTGATCGAGTCGTGGTGGAGAACCACCCCAAGCTCGTGGAACGGCAGGTCCTCGACTTTCGGGACCGTTTGGACGGCCGTCTGGAGCTGGCCATGGGTCTGGAGACGGTTCACCCGGCAACCTTGGCCTGGTTGAACAAAGGGTTGACGGTGGACGAATTCGCCGCGGCTTGTGCGTGGTTGATCGACCACGGCGTGGATGTGCGAACATTCGTGCTGCTGGGGCTGCCCGGCATGACGGCTGCCGAATCGATGGATTGGTGCCGGAGATCGGTGGACTTGGCCCGGGATTGCGGCGCGCGACACATCAGCATCATCCCACTGCGGGCCGGTGGGGGGGTGATCGATCGGTTGGAGCGGGAGGGAAAGTTCTTGCCACCGACCGCCGAAGCCGTCGAGACAATCTTGGAGGGAGAGTTGGGCCGGGGAGCCGTTGTGACGGTCGACCTGTGGGATTTTGATCGCCTGCCGGGTCAATGTGACGCATGCCGTGGGTTGCGGAAGCGGCGGCTGGAGCGGATCAACCTTGGGCAAGTCTTCATGCCGGGGGTCGCATGTCCACGAGGCTGCCGGAGCGCCGGGGCGCAGCCAGGGCACTCGACAGAATAGGGGCTGCGCCGATAATCCACCGTTTTGATCGGGAATGGTTGGACGGCGCGCCGTGTGCGATGGAGCAGACGGTCGCGGCGACTCGAGGGGAAAGTGCAGAAAATGGCTAAGAAGACAATCGCCGACGTGGATGTACAGGGCAAGGTCGTGTTGATGCGAGTCGACTTCAACGTCCCGTTGGATGAGAACGGCAACATCACCGACGATCGTCGTATTCGCATGGCGTTACCCTCGATTCGATCCGTGATCGACCGCGGAGGCAAACTCGTTCTAATGTCCCATTTGGGACGTCCCAAAGGGGACGGTCCGGAGCCGAAATACTCGCTGGCTCCGGTGGCGCGGCGGTTGAGTGAGTTGCTGGACCGGCCGGTCGAGTTCGCTAGCGACACGATCGGACCGGATGCCGAGGCGAAGGTCAAAGCGCTCCAGCCTGGCGGCGTGGTTTTGCTGGAGAACCTCCGCTTTCATCCCGGCGAAAAGAAAGGTGATCCGGAATTCGCCCGTGTACTGGCATCCTGGGCAGACATCTACTGCAACGACGCCTTTGGCACGTGCCACCGCCAGGACGCTTCGATGGTGGCGGTGCCGCAGGCGATGGACGGCAAACCGAAAGTGGTCGGTTTCCTGGTGGCCAAGGAGATCAAGTACCTGAGCGAGGTGCTGGCCAACCCCGAACGACCGTTCGTGGCCATACTGGGTGGCGCCAAGGTCAGCGATAAGATCAACGTCATCAATCGGCTGCTCGATGTGTGCGACCGCGTTCTGATCGGCGGAGCGATGGCCTACACGTTCTCTCTGGCGCAAGGCGGCAAAGTCGGCAACAGCCTGGTGGAACCGGATAAGGTCGATCTGGCTCGGCAGCTCATGGAGAAGGGGGGAGAGAAGCTGGTGCTGCCGGTCGACACCCACTGCGGCGATGCTTTTCGCCCCGATTGCAACAAGATGATCGTGCCGGCCGGCCAGATTCCCGATGGCTGGGAGGGCTTTGACATCGGCCCGGAGACGGCCCGCAAGTATGCGGAGATTATCCGGCAAGCGAAGACGGTCGTTTGGAATGGCCCCATGGGAGTCTTCGAAATGCCCCCCTTCGATGCGGGGACCAAGGCGGTCGCGCAAGCCATTGCTGAGAGCGATGCGATCAGCATCATCGGTGGCGGCGATTCGGCGGCGGCCATCGAGAAACTGGGCTTTGCGGACAAGGTGACGCACGTCAGCACGGGAGGCGGGGCCAGCCTGGCTATGCTCGAAGGGCAACGATTTGCCGCCGTGGACTTGCTCGACGACGCGGAATGATCGCCCCGGCGGTGCAACGCGACTAGAATGAATATAGGGACGACTGCGGCAATGAGCCGGCGGTCCCGATCGATTCGGGCTGTTTTCGAGTTTTTGCGGGCTAGCCATCTTGCTGCGACTACCCATGTTCGCAGCAGTTTATGTAGAATTTTAATTCATGGCTGGAAGCCGGATACTCGATACAATCGATAAAGTCGCTCGGTTTGCGCTGCAGACAGCCCGGCAGGGACGCTCCTTCATACCAACCAATCCCGCATCAATGCATAGGCATTTTCTCTAATGTCCGCGAAACAATCGGAGGCGGCTAACGCCAAGCAAGTCCAAGAGGTCAACGACATTACCGTCCGTCTGGCAGGCGATTCTGGCGATGGGATGCAGTTGCTCGGTACGCAGCTCACCAACACATCGGCTTTGCTCGGCAACGACGTAGCCACATTTCCCGATTTTCCCGCCGAGATTCGTGCTCCCCGCGGTACCCGCGCCGGTGTCAGCGGATTCCAGGTTCAGTTCGCTGCTCACGAGGTCTACACGCCCGGAGATTCGCTCGATGCCTTGGTGGCCATGAACCCGGCCGCCCTCATCACGAACTACAAAGACTTGCGCCCGGGAGGTCTGTTGATCGTCGACGAGGATAGTTTCGAGGCCAAGGATCTCAAGCTGGCCAACCTGGATTCCAACCCTTTGGACGAGCCATGGATCGAGGAATACCGGCTGGTCAAGATTCCCATTACGCGGCTGACTCGGGAAGCGGTGGCCGATCTGGGACTAAGTGTCAAAGAGGCGGAC
>RFIQ01000002.1 GCA_003695565.1 Planctomycetota bacterium
AAGTGCTCCGCCTGGGGAGTATGGTCGCAAGGCTGAAACTCAAAGGAATTGACGGGGGCTCACACAAGCGGTGGAGGATGTGGCTTAATTCGAGGCTACGCGAAGAACCTTATCCTGGTCTTGACATGCTTGGGAACCCTCCTGAAAGGGAGGGGTGCCTTCGGGAACCCTTGCACAGGTGCTGCATGGCTGTCGTCAGCTCGTGTCGTGAGATGTCGGGTTAAGTCCCTTAACGAGCGAAACCCTTATTGCTAGTTGCCAGCGAGTCATGTCGGGGACTCTAGCAAGACTGCCGGTGTTAAACCGGAGGAAGGTGGGGATGACGTCAAGTCCTCATGGCCTTTATGACCAGGGCTGCACACGTCCTACAATGCGGCGTACAAAGGGAAGCAAACCCGTGAGGGGGAGCAAACCCCAAAAAGCGTCGCTCAGTTCGGATTGCAGGCTGCAATTCGCCTGCATGAAGCTGGAATCGCTAGTAATCGCGGGTCAGCATACCGCGGTGAATGTGTTCCTGAGCCTTGTACACACCGCCCGTCAAGCCACGAAAGTTGGGGGGGCCCGAAGTCGCTAAGCTAACCCGCAAGGGAGGCAGGCGCCGAAGGTCAACTCGACGATTGGGACTAAGTCGTAACAAGGTAGCCGTAGGGGAACCTGCGGCTGGATCACCTCCTTTCTAAGGATAATTTGGTTTGCCCACTTCGGTGGCCACGCGACGAGTTTCTCGCTCGTCCAGTGGTGTGGCAACACAGCAAATCGAAATTGAGCGCAACCTTGAAACTTACTGTCGAGCCTATCTCCAAATAATAAGACCCGTTGCTGGTTTTCCAGCAGCGGGTTTTTTTGTGCGCCCGGGTCTCGTCGGACCAGCCCCCAAACCGTCGCCCCCCATCCGATGACAGTTTCCTCCGAAGGGGCACTCGGCATCTTCCGCATCATCAACCGGCAAAAACGTCGCGTCGCGCACATGATCCACGTTGCCAGGCTGTCCTCTTGTGGCAATTTTCCCCAGTGGTTGCATTTTTTCGTCCTCCGGCTGGTTTTTGAGCTACGTTTTTAATTGGCGGCCGGTGATTCCGCCTGTTGAGCTTTTGAGCTGACATTGCAGCGTATGGCTCGCCCCGCTTTCGGCCAGCCACATCTACCTCGGAGGAGATCATGAACCTACACAAATTGCTGGTGGCCAGCCTAGCAGTGTGTCCGGAAACGGAAACAACGCAACCTACACGATCGTCCGCTGGGTAGGCGTGCGAATCATGTACGTCAAACTTACCGGCCCGATGTCCAAGAAGAAAGTTCTCGTGCAACCAGCCCACGTCATCGCTCAGTACGGAGTTCGGGCCTCCGATCCCACGCACTGGAGCGATTTCGTTCTCAGCCCAGTCATCCTGGCTCGCTGAATGCCGCCGGTCACTATCCAGGACAGTCAAGAGGTACAAGACGATGAAATCCCTCACCTTACCAGCGAGACGACCCCGGTCTGCAAACCGCACCGGCAACCAGCGACGCGGAGCAGCGACTGTTGAATTCGCAGTCATCGCTCCGATCATGCTGGTGCTTACCCTGGGCATGATGGAAGTGGGACGGATGGTCATGGTCAAGCAGATCATGGTCAATGCGACACGAGAGGGGGCGCGATTGGCGATCCTTCCAGAAGTGGATGCCGCGGAGGTGCAATCGGAGGTCGAGGAGCAACTGTCTGGTGCGGGAATTTCCGGAGCCACCATTACGATAACCCCATCCTCTTTGTCCTCGGCCCCAGCCGGAACGCCCGTTACCGTTTCGGCCAGCATCGACGCAACGAGTATCAGTTGGGTGCCTAAGCCCCTGATCAGCTTGCAGAAGACGATCGCAGCGTCGACCACCATGCGCCGCGAGGCTCAATAGACAGATTGTCTTGTCGCCAGCATCCCGACGCGAGCCGGTTGCACCTCTCATTCGGTAGGCATGCAAGATTATTCAAGAGGCATGCAAGCGGTGGACGATCTGCTCCAGCCCCGCCAGGTTGGCTTCCAAGGCAATGCGGGCATCGGTATCCGGCCGATGGTCCAAGATTCCAATCGGCCCGGCATAGGACGATTGCACGATCGCCCGAATCATTTCCACCTCGTGCTTTCCCTCTCCCAATGGCAGGATTTTGGGCATCGCATTGTCGTTCATACCATTGAGATTGATGCACAGCAAATACGGCAGCATCCGTTGCAGCAAATCCGGCCATTGCCGGATGTATTCGTGGCCGTGGTGAAAGTTAAAAATGATCCCTACGTCGCGAAAACCCCGGCGGTGCAATGCCTCCACGAGTGCAACCATATGCAGGGGGTGCCCCGCCCAGCCACCGTGGTTGTAAATCCCCAATGAACAGCCGAGCGTCTGGCATTTCCGGGCCAGGGGCAGCAATGTTTCGGTTGCCCGCGTGAGTTTTTCTTCGTCCGTCCCCTGCTCATCAATCGCCACCATCTTCCATATCTGCGGATGGAGTCGATATTTCTGGAACAATCGGAACGCCTGTTCATGCTCGCCCCAGAACGCCAAGAACTCGATGTCGCGCTGACGGTAAGCGATGATCTCGCGTTCGAAGGTCGGAACGTGCTCGTCCCGCCAATCGTACGCACACCGTCGCAATCCGAGCGCTTCCAACATGGCCGCCCGTTGTTCGGGGCTGCGACGTGCCGCATCAAACGGAACGATGCACCAGGCAACCAGATTGTCGCGCTGCAGAAGCTCCAATCCCGACCGCCGCGGCATGCCGCCAGCTCGCTGGCAGGTTCCTGGAGCGGCCCATCCCGCACAGGTTATCGCCGCCAGTTGCCGGACGAATCGGCGTCGAGAACGATGGGCTCCATCGGCTTCCAAACGGCACCGCGATTCTGCCTTTTCGGTCCCAGCCATGTTCGACTCATCCCATCTCAGCAGCCAGGCAAACGATCAAGAAAAGTGGGGCTGACAGGAATCGAACCTGCACTCCTTTCGGAACTAGAACCTAAATCTAGCGCGTCTGCCAATTCCGCCACAGCCCCTGTGGTTGCCAGTGGACATCGCCACCATCCAGTGCGACGGGATGCGTTGGACCTCGAAGATTTCGTCCTACGGCACTTCGCACGCACCGCCATCTCAAGTCTACTGCAAACTCACCCCTTTCGCCATCCCGCAGCGCCCCTGGACGTTGGACATTGCGCGCCCTGACCGGCTCGACTGCCCCAACGGACCGCCACGCTCAACTTCCCAACCTCTCGCGCAACCTGGCGAGTATTCCGTCGACCGAGGCTTTGGCATCACCGAACAACATGCGAGTGTTGTCTTTGTAGAACAGCGGATTGTCGACTCCGGCGTAACCGGTAGCCATGCCGCGTTTCATCACGATGACGGTTTTTGCTTTCCAGACTTGGATCACCGGCATTCCCGCGATAGGACTGTCCGGATCCTCTTCCGCTGCGGGATTGACGATGTCGTTCGCCCCGATCACTAGCACGACATCCGTATTGGGTAGATCATCATTGATTTCGTCCATTTCGAGCACGATGTCATAGGGCACGTTGGCTTCGGCCAGTAACACATTCATATGCCCGGGCAACCGGCCGGCAACCGGATGGATCGCAAAACGAACTTCCTTCCCTTTTTCGCGCAACAACTTGACCACATCGGCCAAAGCATGCTGCGCTTGCGCAACAGCCATTCCATATCCTGGCACGATGACGATCGATTTGGCCTCCAGCAGCAAATCGACGGTCTCATCGATGGTAAATTCCTTGATGGTTCCATCTACCTGCCGACTGGAATTGCCGCCAGAGGTACCGAAGCCCCCCAGGATGACACTGATAAAGCTGCGGTTCATCGCTGCGCACATGATATAGGAAAGGATTGCGCCGGAACTGCCGACCAGTGCGCCGGTCACGATCAGCAAATGGTTTTTCAACATGAAGCCGGCGGCGGCGGCAGCCCAGCCCGAATAGGAATTCAACATGGAGACGACCACTGGCATGTCGGCTCCGCCGATGGCCACGACAATATGAATTCCAACCAGGCTGGCAATGATCGTCATAACCCCCAGGGGCATGATGCCGGACGCAACCGACTCAGCGGAACAAAACCAAATTCCCAACCCCACGCAAACCAGCAACATGATTGCATTGAGCACGTGCCGGGCAGGCAACAACAACGGCTTCCCGCTAATGCTGCCGCGCAGTTTCAGAAATGCGACGATCGAGCCGGTAAATGTCACGGCACCGATGAACACGCCCAGGTAGACCTCCAACAGGTGCACCAGGCGCTGCCCCGCCATGGCATGCGTCGCGTCGTCGATGTAACTGGAGAATCCAACCAGCACGGCGGCAAGCCCCACAAAGCTGTGCAGCATGGCCACCAACTCCGGCATTCCCGTCATCGGAACACGCGCTGCCAGAACTGCACCGATCACGGCAGCGGGTACGATGGCCGCGACGGTCAACCAGTACCCGCCGTGCATGTAACCAAATACCGTTGCCAGAACTGCGATGGCCATCCCGATCATGCCGAATAGATTGCCGCGGCGCGCCGATTCCTGGTGCGACAATCCCCCCAGGCTGAAAATGAACAACACGGCTGCGGCGACATAGGCGACCGTTGCGAGCGATTTGTCAAACTCCATCGCTCCGCGGGCCAAGGACGACGCAGCGGCAGCCGATTCTATCTGGGACAGTAGGTTCATGGCCGACTCATCAACTCCCACGTGTTTGGTTGCCCACCCAGCCGCCGCGGCATGCCATCGTCAGGGCCTGCAGCACCAGCTCACTTCCGAAACATGCGCAACATGCGCTGCGTCACCAGAAAACCGCCGGCAATATTGATGCTGGCGAAAAAAATGGCCAGCGCTCCCAGTATGCTGGCGATCCACTTCTCGGAACCCACCTGTACCAACCCACCGATGATGATGATCCCGCTGATCGCATTGGTAACACTCATCAGCGGCGTGTGCAGCGCAGGGGTGACGTTCCAGATCACCTGCCATCCAACCACACACGCCAGGACGAATACGGTCACGTCGGTCAGCAGGCTCGGATCTCGTGTCAAACCCACCGCTACCAGACCAGCGACGGCCAGGAAGACAGCCACCCAACTACCGACCTTGGATTGCTTGCGCCGAGCGACCGCCGGGCGGACTGGAGGTGCGTCAGAGGCAGGTTTGGGTTTGGCCGAAACGGCGATTGGAGGCGGGGGCCAATGGACTTGTCCCTCATGAACTACGGCCATACTCCGTAGCACTTCATCGTCCAAGTCGAGTTTGAATTGGCTTGCCCCACCCAGCTCCTCGAGCACATGGTAAAGGTTGGTACCGTACAACTGACTGGAAGTACTCGCCAACCGGCTGGGTAGGTCAGTGAAACCGACAATATGCACACCGTTGTGTTCGGTGACCTGATCGGCCTGCGTTACTTCGCAGTTTCCACCTTGCTCGGCTGCCAGATCGACAACGATCGATCCGGGACGCATCGTTTCGACCATTTCCCGCGTGATCAACCGGGGCGCTGGACGCCCGGGAATCAGGGCCGTAGTGATGATGATGTCCACCTCTTTGGCTTGCCGTGCGAACAGGTCCATCTCTTTAGCGATGAACTCGGGGCTGGCCGGTTTGGCATAGCCACCTTCCGTCCCTCCCGCTTCGTCGGCGTCGAATTCCAACATCAAGAACTCGGCCCCCATGCTCTTGACCTGATCCGCCACCTCGGGACGCACGTCGAAGGCCCGGACGATCGCCCCCAATCCTCGCGCCGCTCCGATCGCCGACAAACCAGCCACCCCGGCACCGATGACGAGCACCTTAGCCGGCGGCACTTTGCCGGCCGCCGTAACCTGCCCGGTGAAGAAACGATCGAACAGGTAGGCCGCCTCGATGACCGCGCGATAACCTGCGATATTGGCCATCGAACTGAGGGCATCCATCTTTTGCGCGCGACTGATCCGCGGCACAGCCTCCATCGCTAAAGCGGTCACGCCCCGTTGTGCGAGCGCGTCGAGCAGTTCCGGATGCTGGGCCGGAGCCAGAAACCCGATCAGCAATTTGTCGGGGGTCAGCCACTCGAGTTCCTCTGCGTTCGGAGGCCGCACCTTGAGCAGAATATCGGCTGCCTCAAAGACCTCCCGCGCAGTCGGGTGAATAATGCATCCAGCCGCCTCGTAAGCCGCATCCGGATAATTCGCCGATGCTCCAGCACCCGATTGCACATGGACCTCGAACCCCAGCTTCTCGCGCAGCCGCCCTGCGGTATCCGGCGTGGCAGCAACCCGCCGCTCGCCAGGATGTGTCTCCTTGGGTACCCCGATCTTCATCGTTCTGTCACTCAATGCTGTAGAGGAACTGTGGCCAATACCAAGCTTAGGCGACCCTTGCGATATCATCCAGGGGGGCACTACGTCGGGGGGACAGTCCCTGGCACGGCTGGTCGACGCGACGGCGCATGTGGCTGTGCGCCTTCCGAACCCGAGACGCCCCTCACCTGGAATTGCTGAACAGGCTGCGCATAAAAACAGCCGCCTGGTCCAGTGTTCACCAGGCGGCTGTTGCCGGTTCTACTCGGTCGAAGGGACGCCGTAACTCGAGGAACCCTGGCCCCTTTGCGGATCAGGCGGTAGGTACGACCCAGACCTTCAGATCGCACTCGATGTCGGCATGCAAATGTACTTTGACGGTGTACAGCCCCAGTTCCTTCAGCGGCCCTTCCAATCGCACCTGGTCCTCGGTGACCGTAATCCCGTTTTCTTTCAGAGCCCGCACGATATCTGCTGCTCCCACGGACCCGTACAGGTGCCCTTCGTCGTTCGCATTGGCTTCGATGGTGATCGACTGCTCGGCGATCTTATCGGCCAGCGCGCGCAAGCCACTCAAACGCTGGCGCTCGATCTCCTTCAACTTGGCCTTATGCTTCTCGACCATCCGCTTGTGATGTTCGGTAGCAATGATCGCCAGACCTTGCGGCAACAGGTAATTGAAAGCGTGGCCTGGCCGCACCTCGACAACTTCGCCTTGCTTGCCTACGTGATCCACGTTTTGAATCAGAAGCAATTCGATGCCTCCATGCGGGCCTTTGGGCAATCGCTTGTATTTCTGCCGCCGCGCCCGTGTTTTCGCCGATGTCATGATCCACTCTCGCTTATCAGATCAAATGAAGTAATCGCTCAAATCTCGTTCATTTCCTTTGGTCCGACTCGCGCCGAACTCAGGAACACCATTCCACATGCTCGCCGCACTAGAACGGCACGTCGTCCAAGCCGTCACCGCCGCTGGGCTCGTCCCCACCGGAGCTGTCCGTTCCAGCCTGCGAACTAGCATACTCCGCGCGGCCACCACCGCCTCCTCCGCGTCCTCCGATCATCTGCATGCGATCGCAGACGACGCGCAGCTTATAATGTTTCTGCCCGTCTTTCTCCCAACTATCCAATTTCAATCGACCTTCGATGAAGACCGGCGATCCCTTACTGAGATACTCGGAGGCAACCTCTGCCGTTCTCCCCCACAAGGTCACGTCAACAAAGGTTGTTTCTTCGACCCATTCACCGGTCTGGCTCTTGCGACGATCATTGACCGCCAACCCGATCTCAGCCACCGCGGTCTGGTTGGGGGTATAACGCAACTGCACGTCTCGCGTGAGATTACCCATTAGGATGACGCGGTTGTAACTTGCCACGTGTCTGTCCCCCAATCAAAGTCTGCCGACATCGGAGTCCCCCGGGCGGCAGAGAACAGATCTGCGGGCGGCAATCGGCGTCCTTCACCCGCTCCAGGCCGACCATTCTACTCTTCCTCTTCCTCGTCTCCAGCACCAACGGCCACGGCGACTTCCCCCGCCTCGGCATCACCTTCCGGCGCCGTCACACGGCCCAACGCGTGGTCCACCAAGGTATCGATCAATCTCGGATCGACCTTGGTCACCAAGAACCGCATGATCGTTTCGTTCAGTTGACACGCCCGCTGGAAATCCTTGAGTTTGGAGGTATCCATGCGGAAGAAACTGATCCAATAGGTACCTTTTTGATGGCCATTGATCTCGTAGGCCAGGCGACGCTCCTCCCACACACGATTGACCAGGACCTCGCCCCCTTGATCCTCGATTGCTTTCTGGATCCAGGCTGCGACGCTGCCCGGATCGCGATTGTATTTGTTGCTATCCAACAGAAAAAAGCAATCGTAACAACCAGTTGCCACAGCTATATTCTCCCAAATTCCCGTATGCGCCCAAAACTCTGAATTCTCACCTGCACCGCGCTGCGGTCAAGGCGACTTATTGTACTCGTTCATCGCGTGGGAAACGCCATGTTTGCACCAAGCCAGTACGGCATCGCAGGCCCGCGACTGGGCCTCCGCCATCTCCGCTTGCTCATCGGCAGTGAAGCGGCTGAGCACATAATCGGCGGCATCCCATCGAGGCGGTGGTGCACCAATGCCAATTCGCAAACGCGGCACTTCCTGCGTCCCCAGACAACGCAATATGTCTGCCAATCCCTTTTGGCCACCAGCCGACCCCCTGGCCCGCATCCGCAGCCTTCCCAACGGAAGACTCAGGTCATCGCAGACCACCAACAGGTCCGACTGGACATTTATCTTATAAAAACGAGCGGCGGCCTGCACGCACCGGCCACTTTGATTCATGTAAGTCAAGGGCCAGACGAGCACCAGCCGCTGATCACCATCAACTCGAGCCGTCGTGACCAACCCTTCAAATTTGCTTTGAGCCGCTGGAGCCGACAAACGCTGGGCCAGCCGGTTCAACACGTCGAATCCGACATTGTGTCTCGTTCGCTCGTACTTCGGCCCCGGATTGCCCAGCCCCACGACCATCTTCGGGCTTTGCTGCGATTCATCCATAGGCGAACGCTCAATCCCGGAGGCCAGCAAGCGGCTGAACCACTGCCAAGCCACTAGGACTCCTCGTCCTCCTCGGTCTTGCGCTTTCCGCCAACCACTTCCGGCTCGCCTTCGGTCCCCTCAGCCGGCACCTCTTCCGGCTCCTCGGCCGTCGGATGGCTGACCTGGACGATCACATCGTGCTCATTGCTGACCAACTGGGCATGCTCTGGCAACGCCAATTCCCCAGCATGGATCGCCTGCCCTAAATGCAGATCGCCGACATTGACATCTAATTCTTCCGGGATCTCTCCCGCCGGACACTCCAACGTAACCGAGTGGGTCACGAACTCGAGCAGCCCCCCCTCGGCAACCCCAGGCGCCTCCCCACGCAGCTTGACCGGCACCTCGACCTCCACCATCTCCTTCAGCGAAACACGGTTGAAGTCGACGTGCAACACCTCGATCCCGAAGGCGTCCCAAGCCACATCGCGGACCAAAGCCGTGGCTTTGGCGCCCCCTTGCAACTTGACCAACTTCACCCCACTGTCGAGCAAGCGAACCAATGCGTCACGGCGAACCGCCAGCGGTTCATTCGACTTACCGTGCCCGTACAAAATCGCCGGGACCTTTCCTTCGCGACGCAGCTTGCGAACCGCGTTGGTTCCAATCTGCTCGCGTTTCTCAACCGCAAGTGTCTCGGTACTCATCTTCTCTTACCCGTATTTCTATGCTCATTTGGGCCCCGCGGACAGAACATCCGCGAGGGGACCAGACCTAATTTGTTCAGCGTCCCAGGCGAAGTCAGCAAGTATCCCAAATCGCGGGGACCTTTCAAGGCCAAAACCAAAATCCCACTTTCCCTGCGTTCCAGAAACGGACCCGGGAGAGGCTGGCCACTGGCTGCAGGTGCACGGGAATCTCCCTCCCCGGCAGCGCCAACCGCAGGCGGCTTGCCCAACCGGCGCCACTGTTATACGTTTTGTGGCCAGACTCGACAGCAACAACCAGGGGAGGCGATTGAGAAGCATCCCGACCGCTCGGAGCTTCGCCGCCCCCCTTACGAACGTCCCGGAAGTAACGGTCGAATCGCGCCGTAGCCTGACTCTCCGAATCGGGCAACGACGAACCCGACGCGGAAAGTCAGGCTACAGACTGGACAGTTATTTCAAGGACGGCCCTTAGCGCCCCCACAGACGCTATCCCCAACGATCTCGAACGGCTCTTCACCAGACGGACTTGCCATGGCAAAGAAACGACCGGCCCTGCAGTATATCGAACCCATCGGCGGACGCGTGCTGGTTCTGAAGGACGAACCGAAACGCGAAACCAAAGGGGGAATCGCCCTGCCGGACGCTGCGGAAATCCCTACCATCACCGGAAGAATCGTCTCCATCAGCCGCCAGGTGGCCCACGATGAAGACGTACCACTGAAGCAGTACGACAAAGTCCTATTCCACCCCAAGAACGCCATCCCCGTCGATTTTGAACCGGATAACAAGCACTTCGTCGTACCGGTCGAGGACATCGTTGCCGTCTTCCGCAGTGAACCACCAGACCTGGACGACTGAACCGTCGCCAGCAGCCCCCGGTGCCAAACGGGCTCTGCGTCGGAACAAACCGTGCGGCTCGCGCCACACGCCCCAGTTCCTTGCGAGATCTGGCGGCGGCGGACTACTTCAAGCGAAACATGGCAGAAATCGATTGATCGTGATGGATCCGCTTGATGGCCTCGGCCAGCAACGGGGCGACCGACACCACCTTGATGACGGGCAAGCGTTTTTCGGGTGAAAGGGGGATCGTGTCGGTGATGCACAACGATTTGATGGGCGCCGACCGGATCTTCTCAATGGCATCTCCGCACAACACGCCATGCGTAGCAGCCAGATGAATCTCCCGCGCTCCGGCAGCGTGCACCAACCGAGCCGCCCCCACGATCGAACCCGCCGTGCTGATCATGTCGTCGAACATCAAACAGACCTTGCCTTCAATGGGCCCGCCGATGATGTGTGCCTGCTGCGTCTCGGTAGCCGTGTTGCGCCGTTTGTCGACGATCGCCAGGGTCCCCCCCAGTCGCTTGGAGTGCCCAATCGCCCGTTTGATGCTCCCCTCATCGGGGCTGACCACCACCAACTCCTCCGGCGCATACCCCATTTCCTCGAAGTAGGCATTCAGGATGGGGGCAGCGTAGAGATGATCGACCGGCACATCAAAAAATCCTTGAATCTGCGCGGCATGCAAGTCCATCGTCAGCACCCGGTCGGCCCCGGCTCGCGTAATCATGTTGGCCACCAGTTTGGCGGTAATCGGCACGCGCCCCTCGTCCTTGCGATCCTGCCGGGCGTAGCCGTAGTACGGTATGACGGCAGTGATCCGCGCCGCGCTGGCCCGCTTGCAACTGTCGATCATGATCAACAGCTCCAGCAAGTTATCGTTCACCGGCGGACATGTGGGCTGGATCAAATAAACGTCGCGTCCCCGCACGTCATCGTTGATCTTGCAGTAATTCTCACCATCGGGAAACTTGCCCAGGGAAACCGCGCCCAACTCAAGGTGCAGAGATTGGCAAATCCCCCGCGCCAGCTCCGTATTAGCCCGTCCGCTGAGGATCTTCAATTCACGCATGATCCGCGTATCCCATTTCTCGCATTTTGGCTTCGACGATCTTCAATTCGTCCACCGTGTTGATACTCAGCGCCTCACATGGCCGCAATACCGGCAACGCATCCACGCGCCGCCCCGATTCCAACAACAGGGCAGGGCAGTCGGTCAGGTAGAATTCACCCTGGGCATTGTCGTTGCTCAACCGCTGCAGCGCATCGAGCAAGGCGGCACAATCGAACAAGTAGGTCGACATATTCACTTCGCGAATCGCCAATTGCTCATCGCTGGCGTCTTTGTGCTCGACGATCCCCACAAATCGCCCTGACGGTTCGCGTACGATGCGTCCCAGCCCGGTCGGATCGTCCTTCATCAACGTTCCCAACAGACAGGCATAATCGCCCTCGGCACGAAAATGTGCGGTCAGCTCTCGAATCGATTGCGGTTGAATCAGGGGCGAGTCACCCGCGACGACCAAGACCGGGCCGGGATGAGACTCCAAGTGCCCGCGGCACATTTGCACCGCGTGGCCAGTCCCCAATTGCTGCTCCTGCAACGCGAATTGCACTCCAGGGCGGTCGGCCAACTCGGCTCGCACCTTATCGGCCTGGTAACCGACGACCACGATCGATTGCTCGATCCCGGCAGCCTCCAGCGCGTCGAGCACCCAATGGATCATCGCACGCCCCAGTACAGGAAACAGGACCTTGGGTAAATCGCTTTTCATTCTGGTCCCACGACCGGCCGCCAACACGACGGCGGTGGGCGTTTGTGCATCAGCCATACAACGGCGACTCCGATTTCATTGAGACTACGAAGGCGAGGAACCAAGATGGCCCCGTCAACCGTCTCCCCGGGTTCCCCGGCCAGTGCCGTAGATCTTTGCACCCCACCGGCATCTTGACCAGTGCCCCCACAGCCCCTACCAACCCGACAGTCCAGTAATCGGCTATTTTCGCCGACGTCAGTTTGCTTAGAATGGGAACTTCTCTCATCGAGCCGTCGCTGGCCGGCCTCGATCCGAGTAGCAATCCGGCCTGCCGGTCGGAACCACTCCCACGAACCAACTGCGATCAATTTGGAGTCCACCCATGAGT
>RFIQ01000280.1 GCA_003695565.1 Planctomycetota bacterium
CCGAATTCGCAAAACCACGTGTCGCAAACTTCTGAGGTAAACGGACGATACTTGAAGTCGATGATATTGTAGATGTTCTGGCCTTCCAGATAGGGCAGCACGAACGCCGACCAACTCCACATTCCGTTGTACCAACCGTTTCGCATGATCGGCGGGTTGCGATTGTTGCGAAACCCGCGATGCGTCGGAGTCGGCAGAACGTTCTGCGGCCAATACGCCGTGTTTCCTGCGGGAAACCGTTTGTACGCGCTCTCATAATTGTGCATCGACAATGCAATCTGCTTCAGATTGTTGCTGCACTGCATCCGTCGTGCGGCTTCGCGGGCCGCTTGCACGGCCGGTAACAACAGCCCCACCAGAATCCCGATGATGGCGATCACCACCAGGAGTTCCACCAGGGTGAACCCCAATTTCTGCTTTCGCATCTCACGTACCCTCATAAAAAGAAAACAACTGCGCCGGGACCGAAACAAACAATTGCCCGAAACATCCTAGCGCGAAATCGCAGCACCATGGGAGGCCTCCCCGTGCTTGCTCTTTCGTTAATTAGAACAGATTTCGCTTGCTGAATCTACATTTTGTCGTTTTTTTTCGATCGGGGGGGACTCGAGCTCGCAGGCCGATCCCTGCATCCGCACTTCCGTCAGACTACAGCAAGGATCACCCGCTAAGTTGGGTGGTCTGGTGCGATCCAGGAAATTGCAGGCCATCCGCTCCGTCGGCGGAACGGAAGGAAGAGCATCTGCGCTAGCAGCGTGCCAGACAGCCAGCCCACGCGGATGTACGCACTGATGTGGGGAAGGAGGCACGAATAGGAGTTGGAGGAGGCGGGATAAAGAGGAGGCTTAGTAGCGGTGGAACCAGAGGCGGGTGGGGGTGTGGAGGCAGAAATAGCCGGCAGAGGTCAAGGAAATGGAGTCGATGGCGCCGTGCCCGAAGTTGTGGTCGAAGTACCGGCGGCCGGTGGCCGTCTGCCAAAACGATACGTGACCATCGGTCTCGGCTACCAACAGAGTGCGCCCGGAGGGAGTCAGCGCCGCGCGCCGTACGTTCGCATCGCTGTTGCCCCAATAAATGGGGTTGCTTCCAGGCGACTGGAAGTCCCAGTAGGCCAGATTGTGAGCGCCGTCGATGAACACGATGCCAGACCCGGCGGCCGGCCAGAGGACCATCGCGACGTGCGGGTGAGCAATCCTGCGCCGGATTTCTAACGTCGGCATGCGACGGACCTCGAGATGCGTCGGCGTGCCCACGACCAACCACTGGAAATCGGGGGACCAGGCCCCACAGCTAGCGGTTTCCGATACTTCGAACCGTTTTTGCAGCTCACCGGAAAGCGAATAGATGCAGGCGAGAAGCCCATTGGCGGGGTAATCGACGCTGGCGATCCGTTGACCGCTCGGATCGAACGCCACCTGCGGGTACCACGTCGGAAACGACTCGGGTTGTTCAGGCAACACTTCGATCGCAGTTCGCAGTTCGCCGGCTGCAAGGTCCCAGACCAACAAATCGCGCTCGGTGAGTGCGGCGGCCAGGTGCGCATCGGGGGTCAACGCCACGGCGCGCGGGGCGCCGCGCAACGGCCCGTGCCCGGGCAGCGGCAAGACGCCTTGCTGGCCCGATTCCAGATCCTTCCATGCTGCTTGTTCCGCGTGGATGAAGAACGCGACCGGGCGGTCCCGCGCGATGGTGCTTCGGCTGACTCGATCCGGCGGCATCGGCACCGTCAGGTCAGCAGTTGATTCCTTGGCTTCGACGCGCAAGCTGCCGTCATCACCTATCGAGAACAGGCGGTCTCCATCGCGCGAGTAAGCCACCGCATAGGTACGGTTTGCTCGACCGATTTGCCGTTGCGTACGCTGTCGCACTCGCTGCAGATCGTCGAGCGTGATCCAAGCGAGTCGACCCCACCAGTCGGTATAGGTCAGCGTCTTCGATGCGCGATCCAGCACGATGGCTGACCGCCGGTCCCATGGCAACGGGATATCGCGCAGTTCCAGGTTGGCACTGTCCAGGATGCAACATCGGTCGGCGTGCACCGACACGAGAGCGGACGTGCCAGGGATCGCCATTAGTTCTTGGTAATAGGCGAAGGTATTGGTGCGCGAAGGCTGCAATTGGCCGTCAGCCCACGACCAGCGCGTGGGCGGTTCGGCGGTCAGTAGGGAACCGGACGCTTCATCAAACGCCATGCACCGGACCACCTCCGGCGTTTCTACCGCAGGAGCCATCGGCACGCCCCGTTGCAGGTCAACCAGCGCCAATTGTCGATCGGCAAGACTCACAGCCGCCAGTTGAGAATCCGCGGCGATGGCCAGCGCGACCACTTCGCTCCGAAATGGCGCGCCGAAAACATGGACGGGCTCGGGATGATGCCAGGAGTCTGCCGAAACGACATGCAATCCGCCGTCGCGGTACCCGGTCAGCAATCGCTTTCCATCGGGAAACCAGGCGACTTGGGTGAGCTGATCGCGGTCGGGAAGCTCACCGACCTGTACCCACGTTTCGTCGCGCAAAACAAATGCCTGTCCCGCGCGAATCAGCCTCTGACCAGTTGGGGACAACTGGATTTGTTGCACGTGCTCGATCGCAGGCTCGCACTCGGTCCACCGAGTCTGCCCCGATGGCAATTGACAGACTCCGACGCGCCTGGCCGTGGCGACAGCAAATCGCTCCTCACCCACCCGCTGACTCCACAGCAACGGTTCACCGTCGAGTCCTTGGACCTCGACGGCCCCATCACTGGCAAGGTTGTGTATTTCGACGTGACCATCTCTGCATGCGATGGCGAAACGCGGGCGCTGCGGATCCCAAACGATATCCTCGATCGTACGGTGCGTGGGCCACAACAACAGCGGCGCCTGGTCCACCGGACCGAAGTAGATTTGGCCTTCGGCGGTCGTGGCGGCGATTGCGTCCACTCCCGCGATCTTCTCCCAATCGACGGCGTAGAATTGCGTGTTCGCATTGGCGAAGACTCGCGGCGGAGCGTCGGTGGCCAAATCGTAAATCAGGCACTTTTTCGACTTCCAACCCGCCACCGCCACCTGGGTTGTATCGGGTGAAACAGCCAGGCCTTCGATACCGTACAAGCCATCGTCGAGCGTGCGAATGAAGTTGCCGCTGCGCGCGTCCCACAGCCG
>RFIQ01000281.1 GCA_003695565.1 Planctomycetota bacterium
GCCGTGGACTTTGTCGAATTCTATGCCCGCACCGCGCTGGAGTTGCAACAAGCGGCCGCCGTGCGGGCGCAGCCGACGGGTACGGTGGTGGTCATCAGTCCCTGGAACTTTCCCATCGCCATTCCGTGCGGTGGCGTGGCGGCGGCGCTGGCAGCAGGGAACACGGTGATTCTCAAACCGGCATCCGATACGGTGTTGCCAGCCCGTATCCTCTGCGAATGCTTCTGGCAGGCTGGTGTTCCACGCGAGGCATTGCAACTGACGCCCTGCAGTGGCCGCGATGCGGAGCAGTATCTGTTGCTCGACGAACGCATTTCGACTGCCATCCTGACCGGGGGAACCGAAACGGCCCAGCGGATCTTGCAGGTGCGCCCGGATCTGAGGTTGTTCGCCGAAACGGGCGGCAAGAATGCGACCATCGTCACCGGATTGAGCGACCGGGATATGGCCATCAAGAACGTGCTACATTCGGCGTTCTCGCACGCGGGACAGAAGTGCTCGGCCACCAGCCTGCTGTTGTTGGAAGAGGAAGTGTATCTGGATCGCCGGTTCAGGGAGGCGCTGGTCGATGCCGCGCAGAGCATGCACGTGGGCAGCGTGTGGGATTTGCGGACCAAGATGGGGCCTTTGATTCGTCCGCCCCGCGGCGCGCTGGCACGGGGTTTGAAGGAATTGGAACCGGGGGAATCATGGTTGCTGATGCCCCGGGATTTGGAGGATAACCCCTGCCTGTGGTCGCCCGGCATCAAGTGGGATGCGCAACCAGGCAGTTTTACCCACTGCACGGAATTGTTTGGCCCGGTGCTCGCGGTGATGCCCTATCGCAAGCTGGACCAGGCGATCGAGCTGGTGCACCAAACCGGATACGGATTGACCAGCGGATTGGAGACCCTGGACGATCGGGAACAGCAGCATTGGATCGAGCGGCTGCGGGCGGGAAATCTGTACGTCAATCGCCCGACCACCGGGGCCATCGTATTGAGGCAGCCGTTTGGCGGCATGGGCAAGAGCGCCTTCGGGCCTGGGATCAAGGCGGGAGGGCCGAACTACGTCGTCCCCTTGATGGATTACCACGACGAGCAAACGCGGGTTGACGTGGAGGAGGGGGCTCCGGAGTTGGAACCGTTGTCCCAGTTGTGGCAGCAGTTGGCGTCCCCGGCTACTGCTGCCGCTCGACGGGTGCGCCAGGAGTTGGGGCAAGGGGACTGGAGCAGTTTGCAGCGGGCATTGGTCGATTTCGATGCCTTCGCCAGGGAGGAGATCCGGCAGACCCACGACACGATGCGCCTGCTGGGGCAAGACAACCTGCGGCGGTATTTGCCCATGAGCCATATTCGCATCCGCTTGAACCCGGAGGATTCGTGGCTGGACATGCTGGTCCGCGCGGCCGCGGTGGTGGCCGTCGGCGGTCGGGCCGCGGTCAGCTTTTCCAACGATTTTCCCACCGAGCGCATCGATGCACTGGAGGAGCTCACGGCCGTCTGGGCGGGCGACATGGAGTATATCCTGGAGTCGGATGAAGCGTTGGTGGATGCCATCGATGCCGGGCAGGTCGATCGGTTGCGATATGCTCGGCCTGCGGTCCCGCTGGAAGTGCGCTGGGCCGCCGATCGCCAGTTCGTGTATGTGGCCGATATGCCGATCAGCCTGACTGGGCGCATCGAATTGCTCTGGTACGTGCGGGAGCAGAGCGTTTGCATCGATTACCACCGTTACGGCAACCTCGGTTTTCGCGCCACCGAACCCCGCCGTGCACCGTTGTAGGGGTACCGGATTCCCCGACCGCACGAGGGCCAGTCTCCCAGCGCGATGCAGGGGGGATCAGGCGGGGTGGGGGCAGTAGCGGTGGAGAAAGGCGGTGATAGTGGTGGCGACGAACGGCAGGTCCTGAGGTTGATTGCTGAGAAGATGGTCGGCGCCGGGCAGCGTGATCAGGCTGGTGGCCGCTGCGGGGCATTCGGCCACGGATCGGCTGTTGAGCAGGCTGAACAGCCGCAATGCGTGGTCGTATCCCAGCGTTTCGTCTTCGGGGCTGTGGAGCAGCAGGCACGGTTTGGACAACCGCTGCAAATCGGCTGCGACGTCATGGCGGCGGAAATCGTCCAACATGGCTTGCGGGATGGTGTACGTGCGGCCACCTATGACGACCTCTCCCAGGCCCTGTTGCCGGATGGCCGGGTTCTTGCGTTCCAGCAGGTCGGCCAGGTGCTGGGTATCGCTGGGGGCCGCCAGGGTGACCACGCCGCGAACGGACGGCAGGGAGGAGGCGACCGACAGGCTGCAGATGCCTCCGAAGCTGTGCCCAATCAGGGCGGTGGGCGGTTCGTAATTCTCGGCCAGGAAGGCCACGGCGGCGCGCAGGTCCGCCTGGTTGGTCGAGAAGTTGGTGTCGGAAAAATTTCCCCGGCTGTTTCCCAGGCCCGTCAAATCGTACCGCAGCACCCGCACGCCCAATTCCGCCAGACGGCGACTAATGCGAACGATCGCCTTGAGATCCTTGTTGCATGTGAAGCAATGCGTGAAGACGGCGGTGGCCAAGGGGGAGCCGTCGGGAGAATCGACGATTCCCGCCAATTCGAAACCGGTACCCCCGACAAAGGACACGCGATGGGAGCGGCGGCGAGAGGGGGGAGAGCTGGCATCCATGGCGCGACCGGTCAATTGACGGCGGGCGAGCTAGTTCCCAATTGGCCTTTCTGGAAAGCCATGGCCATCGCTCGGGGCACCTCGGCTTCGGCTAGAATCAACAGGGCGCGGTTCTCGGCCACCCGAGCCCGATTCTCCTGCTCGGTAGCGATCGCCTCGGCCCGCCGTTGTTCGGCGAACGCCCGCGCCACGCGGACGTCGGCTTCCGCCTGGTCGGCCCGCAACCGCGCGCCGATGTTGTCGCCGACGTCGATGTCCGCAATGTCGATGGAAACGATTTGAAAAGCGGTTTCCGCATCCAAGCCGCGGCGGAGTACCGTACGGGAGATCATGTCCGGATTCTCCAAAACGGCCTGATGGTTCTCGCTGGAACCGATCGAGCTGATGATGCTTTCGCCGACCCGGGCGATGATCGTCTCTTCGGTGGCCCCACCGATCAACTGTTCCAGATTCGTGCGAACGGTGACTCGCGTCCGCACGCGGAGTTCAACGCCGTCCTTGGCGATGGCGCTGAGCGTCGCTTTGCCGCTGCGGCGCGGATCAGGGCAATCGATCACTTTGGGGTGCACGCTGGTTCGCACCGCGTCCAACACGTCGCGACCGGCCAAATCGATTGCCGCGGCGCGGTCGAAGTCCAAATCGATGCCGGCCCGGTGTGCAGCGATGATCGCTTGAATCACGTTCATCAC
>RFIQ01000282.1 GCA_003695565.1 Planctomycetota bacterium
CGCTGTACGTTATGTCGCCTGCCCCAGTTTGGTGCCAATCGCCTGCTGGCCCTTCGCATGCTGCCCCCCGAGCGTCCGAGATTCAGTTTCCTTGGGGCTGCGCAGAGTGCAGCCCAGCCACTCCGTCGGCGGCGTCGTACCGGCTGATCCAGCCTGCCACTAAGGAATCGCAGAGGCGCCCCGTCGAATTATCTCCACCAAAGGTGTGGTACTCGTACGGTTGGTTTGGCCGCCCAGCCCCCACGCACTGGGGGCGGCACTTCGGAGCCTCTCGAAAATTTACGCAATGGTCGCAAAGATAGGACTTGCTTTTTCGGCCGCTGCATAAACACTTGTTTGAAACACTTGTTTCATTCACGGTGCAGGCAGGTTTCTGTGCCAACGTCAGCGGCAATCTCTGCCGGGCCAGCGGTACCTGCTTTCTCGTTCGGCTTGCCCGTTGGCTGGGCTGGAGGAATGCAGCACTCCTGGCCACCGAAACTTAGCGTCCCTTTCGCGTCAGTTTGGGCCCTTCCGCATCCGTTCAGTGCGCGGCCCGCACGCGATTCTTGAATCCGAAAAAATCATGGCGGTCCCCCCAATCAACTCGAACGACCCTAGCTGCACGGAGAGCGAACCACGGCCGGCCGCGGCCCGGCTGATCGATGCTGCAGGTCGGATCTTTGCCGAGCGGGGCCGAGCGGCGACGGTTCGCCAGATATGTCAGGCTGCCGGCTGTTCCGTCGCAGCGATCAATTACTACTTTGGCGACAAGCATCAGCTCTACCTGCGGTGCGTGGCGACGGCCTGCGAGCACAAACAGAAGCTCGTTCCTCTTCCCGAGGGATCCGCGGCGGATTCACCTCAGGACCGGCTCCGCATCTTCTTACGTGCGTTGTGTCAACGCGTGTGCCCGGCGCCGCAGGCATCCTGGCACAGCGACTTGATGCTGCGTGAGATTCTCTCCCCCTCGCCGGGAGTCGCCGAGCTGCTTGAGATTCCTTTTCGCGAAGACTTGCGGCGTTTGGAAGAGATCGTTGCCGGCTTGTTGACTCCCGAATTGAATACTTCAGAGCGCCGCATGGAGTTGATCACGCAAATCATTGCGCGGTGCATGTTCTTGCGCACCGGCGGCGGGTTGCGGCGGATCGTCGGTATTGACACGCCCGCCAACGAACACCCCCAAACCTATGCCGATGCGATTTGCGATTCGATCTTGCAGCAGTTGCATGGCATGCACCACGCGACCGAGGCGCTTCCCACATCCCTGATCGATGGTGATGTTGAGGCGACCGAGACATCCACGGGTAATTCCCCTCAGGAATCGACATAAATGATCAAACGAGTCTTTGCAAAACAGGTGTTCATCGGGGCGGTGCTTCCCATATTGTTGGTGGCGTCCGGCTTAGGATTGTTTTTCGGTATGAAAGCACCTCCCCCACCACAAACCACCTTGCCGCGGCCTGTGCCGGAAGAGTTGCTGCCGTACGTGCCGCAGGTCGACGTGGCCATGGTACGGTCGCTGGCCGAGCTGTCGGACACGCTGGATCTGCATGCCAACGGCACGGTCGTCCCCTACCGCGAGTTGGAAATTGGGGCGCCCGTGGCGGGAAAGAAAAAAAAAAAACCACCGGAGTTGCGCAGCGGAAACTACGTGTCCAAAGGCCAGTTGCTGTACCGCATCGATCCGCGCGATTATGAGCTGGAGGTCCAGCGTTTGACGCGGCGGCGCGATCAAGAGCAGGCGTCACTACGGGAGTTGGACCAGGATATCGAGAACACCAAAGCTCTGCTGGATGTGGCCGAACAAGAACTGGCTCTGGCCAATAAAGAAGTCGAGCGGTTGGAGCGGCTGGATGCAAAATTCTCCAGCGCCGCAGAACTGGACCAGGCTCGCCGCAGCCGGCTGGCGGCGCTCAACCAGCAAGTCACGCTCCGCAATCAACTGCGAACATTGGAAACGCGTCGGGATCGCATGCTGTTGACTTTGCAGCTAGCTGAGACGGAGCTGGAGCAGGCGCGGTTGAATCTGGAACGCACTGCCGTCACTTCACCAGTCGAAGCGCGGATCGTAAGCGAACAGGTGGAGGTCGATTCGTATGTCCAACGCGGCACGCCGTTGATCGTGCTGGAGGATACCAGCAAAGTAGAGGTCGCTTGCAATCTGCGGATGGACCAGCTCCTGTGGGTTCTCGATCAGCAAGTCGTCAGTGCAGACGACCTGGTCAATGCGGCTCAGGCCGCTCGATTCGAGTTGCCCCGCACGCCCGCCGTTGTCGAATTCCATGTCGCCGGGCGTCACGACCAGGTCGTACGCTGGGATGCCGTGCTGGAACGACTGGATGGTGCCGGCTTGGACCCACAGAGTCGCACGGTGCCGGTTCGCGTGCGCGTGGACGACCCGAACAATGCTACCGATGCGGTGGGGCATGCGTTACCTGTAACCGGGCCGCCCGTCCTGGTTCGCGGCATGTTTGTGGATGTTGTTGTAAAGGCCCGTCCGGGCAAGCAACTGTACCTGGTCCCCAAATTGGCGATCAAACCATCGACCGAAGATTATGACATCTGGAAATTCCGGGCCGACGATCAAGCGATTTACGCTACGGCGGTCGCCAAGACGGTTAAGCAGGCGGAGTTGGACCAGAGCGAGGATGCCGCCACATCCGGTGGGTCCGCGCAGAGTAACCCGGCCGCCTCCGCCACCCGCAAGCAAACGATCGATCCGGCCGAGTGGCAAGCCGGGTTCTTGCAGGTCATCCACGGAGTCCGCGTGGTCAGCGAGTTTCGCGCCGCGGGCAGCCAGGGGGAATACTGGATTTGCGAAGTCCCCTCGGCAGAGTTGGCCGCCGGAGATTTCGTGATCACCTCCCCCGTGCCGGGCATTCGCGCCGATGGAACGGATCCCGTGCGGACAAAACGAGAGAATTTGCAACCGCCGGCCAATCGTCAAGTCGCCGAAGCAGCAACACGTGGTGAGGTGCGGTCATGATTCGAACGCTGGTGCAATGGGCCATCCGTAACACACCCGGCATCAACGTGATGGTATTCGGCCTGATGGCCGTGGGGCTGGGCAGTTTCTTCATGCTGCGGCGGGAGGTGTTTCCCGAATTCGAGCTGGAGATCGTGTTGATCTCAGTCCCTTATCCTGGGGCGTCGCCGGAGGATGCGGAGAAGGGGGTTTGCCAGCCCGTCGAGGAGGCGGTCCGGTCCTTGGATGGCATCAAACGCATGATCAGTGTCGCCCGTGAAGGAGGCGGATACGTCATCCTGGAGCTGGAATCGAACGTCCGCAACGTCCAGAAGGTCGTAACGGAGGTACGCTCCAATGTCGACCGGATCACGAACTTCCCGGAGCTGGCTGAGGACCCGGAAGTCGAGCAGATTACGTTTCGCGAAGCGGCGATCCGCCTGGCCATCCTGGGACCGGAATCCCACGACCCGGATGCTGAACTGCGGCTGCGCGAGGTGGCCGAGAACGTCCGCGAACGGTTGTTGGACACAGACACGATTTCCCAAGTCAACATCCAAGGAGCGAAGCGTTACCAGATCGACGTGGAGTTGTCGGAAGAGACGCTGCGCAAATACGGTCTGACCCTTTCCCGCGTGGCCCAGATCCTCCGCCGCGAAAACATTGAGATGCCTGGAGGTCAATTGAAGGCTGACGGGCAAGAGATTCTCCTCCGCGGCAAGAACCGTCGAGAATGGGGCGCTGAGATCGCTGAGCTGCCCATCATCACTCAGCCCAACGGAGTGATTCTTCGCGTGCGGGACGTAGGGCACGTGCGCGACGCGTTCGATGATTCGACCATGATCAACGAGGTCAACGGCCGCCCGGCTTTGGTGTTGAGCGTCGATCGCACCAGCGATGAGGATCTGCTGAAAATTGCCGACGCCGTGCATGCCTTTGCCGACCGAGCCGCGTTGGAGGGGATATTGCCGGCCGGCTATACGATGCAGGTTTGGGGGGATACTAGCGTCGATGTGCGCGATCGGATGCGGTTGCTGCGCGACAACGGATTGCAGGGGCTGCTGTTCGTATTCCTGCTGCTGGCCATGTTCCTGGAGTTCCGCCTGGCCTTTTGGGTCTCGCTGGGGATTCCGATCTGTGTGTTGGGAGCCGGTCTGGTACTGCTGGTCACCGGCCAGACGTTGAACATGTTGAGCATGTTTGCGTTCTTGATGGCGTTGGGGATCGTCGTCGATGACGCGATCGTGGTCGGCGAGAACATCTACGCACATCGGCTAATGGGCAAGGACTTCGTAACCGCGGCGATCGACGGGACGATAGAAGTCATGCCCTCGGTGTTCACTGCCGTTTGCACCACCATCATTGCTTTCATGCCATTCTTCTTCGTCGAAGGTGTGATGGGCAAGTTCATTGCCGTGATGCCTGTAGCCATCATCGCCATGCTGGTCATTTCGTTGTTGGAAGCCTCCACCGCGCTGCCTTGCCACCTGGCCCACGGCCAGCATCGTCGGGAGGGACGATCGCTGGTGGCGAAGATCCGTCGCGGATTGGGCGCGGTATTCGCCCCGGTGGTCCACAGCCTGAATTTCGGCAGCCGGGTCTGCGGTCGATGCATGGATTTGTTTGGAGACCGGGTGTACCTGCCCACGCTGGCGTTCTTGCTGCGCTACCCTTGGCTGGGATTCTCATTGGGCGTGTTTCTATTGCTGGCCACCGCAGCTGTGATGAACGCGCGGTTGATCAAGGTCGTCCCCTTTCCCAAGACGGACAGCAACCAGATTCTGGCTCAAATCGCCTTCCCGGATGGAACTCCCGCACGGATCACCGATGCAGCGACATCGAAGATCGAGCAGGCTGTACGCCGCGTCAGCTACGAGGTTTATTTGGAGGAGCAGGGACGTTCGGCCACCGAAGAGGAAATCGAGCAAGCCCTGCAGTCGGAAAAG
>RFIQ01000283.1 GCA_003695565.1 Planctomycetota bacterium
GCGGACGCGTTGCAGCATGCTCATGAACAGGGCGTCATCCACCGGGACATCAAGCCCGCCAACTTGATCCTGGAACGTGACGGGCGTGTATGGGTTACCGATTTCGGTCTTGCCAAAGCCGCCGGCGATCATGACTTGACGGCCGAAGGCGACGTACTGGGCACTTGGCGGTACATGGCACCGGAGCAATTCGATGGCGAGGCGACACCGCGGAGCGATGTGTTTTCGCTTGGGTTGACACTGTACGAGATGGTAACGCTCCGGCCGGCTTATGAATCGCGCAGCGCTCGCTTCGGTCCGAAAGGGGAGACGCGGCCCAGGCCTCCCAGCGAACACATACGTGCGATTCCCAAGGATCTTGAGACAATTGTGCTGAAGGCTACCGAGTTGTCGCCGAAGCTGCGTTACGCGTCGGCGGGAGAGTTGGCGGAGGACCTGCAGCGCTATTTGGCGAATCGCCCCATTGAGGCTCGGAGAGTTCCAACTTACGAACGATTCGCGCGGTGGTGCCACCGGAATCCGGTCGTGGCTGGGCTGTCCGCGGTAACCGCCATGCTGCTCATCGCCATCGCCGTCACCTCAAGTGTTCAAGCTCACCGCTGGCATGCCGAACACAGCAAGGCAGTCGGCGCGGCCGAGCGCGCAACGGCCGCGGAACGGAAGGAGCATCGTGCGCTTGTGCAGGCCAACCGCAGCCTGTTCGCCGGATATGTGACGCAAGCGCGCTTTGAACGCGAAAAACAAGACGCCGGCCGGCGATTCAACAGCCTCGGTGCGATTGTGAAAGCCCGCGACCTGCTGAGTCACATGGATTTGTCCCTGCCTGAACAAGCGCGGCGCAGGAAGTTGTTGCGTGACGAGGCCATTATAGCGTTGACGCTGCCTGACGCTCAGCCGGACGTGATGTACCCGATTCCCCAGGGAACGCGATCGCACACGTGGGTGGGATTCGATCCGGATGTCGAGCGCGTGGCTTATCAGGAATCAGACGGCGGGATCGTCGTGCGTCGATTGTCGGATGGGCTCATAGTCGCCCGCTTCGATGGCATCGCGGATCGAAAACCTGCTCGGCCTTATATTGTTTTCAGTCCTGACGGGAAGCGACTGGCAGTGCGAGGAGGAAACAGCGGCGGTCGGTACGAAGTCTGCGTATGGGATATCGACACCGGCGAGTGTTTGCTGAAGCGTTCCTGCCAAGGTCCGTACTATCACAGTGATATCGCATTCTCCCCGGATAGCTCGAAACTCGCGTTCGAGCCCTCGCGGGGGAAGCTTGAACTGGTCGACCTGGAAATGCGACAATCACACGCTATGGGTACCGTGCAACCGCGCGGAATCTATGCGATGGCATTCTCTCCGGATGGGACTCGAATTGCCGTTGTCGTTTCGGCACCGGAGAACTACGAGAGCCCTGTTCACATATTTGATCTTGCATCGTCGCAGGTAGTTGCCAGGTTAACTCACCCGCAATTTGTGAGTTCCGTAGCTTGGAGCCCCGACAGCCGGCAACTCGCGGCTGCGTGTTATAACCACCACATTTATTTGTGGAAGACGGAAAATCCGGACGAGGAACCAGTTCAGCTATCGGGGCACCACGACAAAGTGCGCCATGTGACCTATGACAGTACCGGCGATGTGTTGATGTCATCTTCGTGGGACTCCACGACGCGCTGGTGGGATCCGCACCGAGGGCGATTGCTTTTTACCGCGGCCACACGCGGCTTGCAAATCAGCCGAGACGGACGCTGGGTGGGTGTAGAGGATCCGGGCAAGGCGGCCGGACGGTGGCGGCTCGCACTGGGAACGGTCTGTCGCACTCTGATGGGCCATTCTCCTAACTCGATCGTCACCGACGTCGCGTTTGATCCCTCCAGCTCGCGGCTCGCCTCCGCCTCGAATGTGGACGGCGTCCAATTGTGGAACCTGGGGCCGCGGCCGTCCGCGCAGCGTCTGTACCAGTCGCCATGTTTTTCCTTGGCGTTCCTTGCCGACGACCGTCTGCTGCTGGCAACCGACGACGGCGCGCTCGCGATCCGGTGCGATGTTGTCAACGAGACTCAACCGCCCCAATCCGCAGCGAACCCGCCAACACATCTTGTAGCAGACATGGAAACTCTGCTCGGACACCCGACACGTGCCATCGCCACGTCATTGGACAGGGCGCGGGTAACGCTGACCACCATGGACGGCTTTCAGCTTGTCTATGTTCGTGACGCATCGGGAAGACTCGCTCGCGTCGGACAGTGGCGCGCCGGCGATGGAATCTCCTTTACCGCCATGTCTCCAGACGGACAGTGGGTTGCGCATGCCGTTAAACTCCATCCGGAGATTCTCGTCCGCAACACGGTCACGAGTGAATCGACTCGCCTACCAATCAAAGGATCGGCGCGGCTCGCCTTTAGTCCCGATGGTCGGTATCTCCTTGTCGGGGGCTACGATGATACGACCGCCTGGCAAGTCGGGCGGTGGAACCAAGTCTTCCGGGTCAATCGCTCCAAACGCGGTTTCGCCAACGTGGCATTTACTTCCAGCGCTACCGAGATGGCGATCGCCGACTATCGTCGCGTCGATCTGCTGCGTGCATCAGATCGTACACCGTTCGCATCCTTGCGAGTACGAGATGAAGAGGACCTGCTCTGCTCGTTCCCAGAGGGGGCCGCGTCGCTGGCTTTCTCCCACGACGATCGCTGGCTGGCCGTCGGCGCGACCCACGGCACACTCCGTCTTTGGGATCTGCAGGCCCTGAAAGCGGAATTGGAGTCGCTCGGTCTGGGCTGGTGACCTCTGAAC
>RFIQ01000284.1 GCA_003695565.1 Planctomycetota bacterium
CGATTTAGCAAAACTCCGATCCAACAGTATTTCGTTCAACTTGTCAGGCAACCGGCCGTCCGTCACTTCGTAGTCGCGAATCTGCTGATCGATCCGCGGATCGATCCCCAGCACCTGCGTGCGGGCCTTTTTTTCCCCAGCAAACAGAGTCCCCAACCGGCGGACCGTCGGGGCGGCAATCGCCACACCGGGGACTTCTCGCACTCGGGCAACCAATTGATATTCGAAGCCTCCGCTCACGTCGGAGACAATCTCCAAGTCAGCCTTGCCCGATACCGCCCGCAGCATCTCCCGCTGTGCTGCACGGGTCGTCGAAGTGGCCAGCAACACCGCCACCACGGCCCCCACTCCGATGACGATGCTGAGAAAGGTGAGGATGACGCGCAACGGCCGTTGGCGGGCAGCACGGAGACTGTATTTTCGCAGTGCCATGAGCTTGCTATTGACTCGGGAGAGAGATTTGTTCGACCTGACTGAGCACCTGGTCGGTCGGACCATCGTGCTCGATCGCCCCATCGCGGATAAGGATCACTCGCGCCGCCACGCGAGCCACGTCCGGTTCGTGGGTAACCATCACGATCGTTTGACCCTGCTCCCGAGATAACTGTTGCAACAACTTGGAAATGCGTTGCGATTGACGGCTGTCGAGATTCCCCGTTGGCTCATCGGCCAACACCAGCGCCGGATCGATCGCCAAGGCGCGGGCAATGGCGATCCGCTGCTGCTCACCGCCGGACAGGGCCGAGGGCAAATGACCGCGCCGGTGGGTCATCTCGACCATCTCCAAGACAGTTCGGGTGCGCGATTCGATTTCATCGCGAGGGCGCCGGTCCAATTCCATCGGCAGCATGATATTCTCTTCAGCGGTCAAGTTCGGCAACAGATTGAACGACTGGAAGATAAAACCCAGCCGCCGCCGACGCAGAATCGTGCGATCGTCGTCCGACATGGCTGCCAAATCTTGCCCCTCCAACAGGACTTGCCCGCTGGTCGGAGCTTCCACACCTCCAAGAATCGTCAGCAGCGTGCTCTTGCCGGAGCCCGATGGCCCCATAATGGCGACGAATTCCCCGGGCTCAATCGACACGGAAACCGAGTGCAACGCCACGACAGCGGCGTGTCCTTCACCGTAGGTCTTGGTTACCTCGCGGGCCTCAAGGATCGACATGCCATCATCCTGTTGCTGATTCAGTGAAGGAGAAGCGGTGGGAGCAACCATTCTGCACCGGTCCTCATAGCCAAACTAAGATGTCTGCTGAATTCTCCCCGGCCATGGCAAGTCCAACCACCCCTGACCGCGAGAATCTACCAGATTCCGGGCCGGGCCCCAGTGGACACACCCGCCGCCCACAACGCGCTCCAAGCAGAACAGAAAACGCCCTATTCTTGAAACGCAGACCGCCAGCCGCGACACGACCCTGGGAGATTCAGCAACGCCTGAGGAACGAGGAGAATTGCGGCAGATGCCTCCACCGATGAAAACGACGTCTTAGTGTAATCGGGCCCACCACTAGCTTCGACTCGATTCAACCACCAGCAAGCATCCACCCCCCTACAAGAGGCATCTCTCCTTGCCAGGGTAATTTGGATCCCGACAATGAATCATCGAAGTGATGATGTTCAGGATGGAGAGTCAAGAAAGCGCATTCGATGGATCGGTCACCCCGGAGGCCATGCTTCCTGGGGGATATATGGATGGTTCTCAGAGGGAAATCACCTCCATTTCAATCGAGCATTCCCCTCTCGAGTGCTTGGATTGCGACGCTTTCGCATCTTTTCGATTGCTGACCACTGCGGCAGAGGGCCGCGGACACCGGGCGGGTAGAATTTGCGCAAGCCCGGTTTGGGGAGCAGGCGGTGCCCGTTCGGTGTGCTGTGGCGGCCTGCCTGGCGCGGACCGATTGCCGGTCTGCCGCAGGGGCGTCATTCCGGGCTCCAGCCATTGGGCCCATCCGGCCGGCCAGCCGCCCTGCCACGCTGGAGTCTACCAATCCCAGCAAACCCGCGCACTAAATTTCGCCATGTGAGACAAAAGGGGTGATCCATGCAAACGGAAACCGGAAAGTCCAAAGCAACCGCACCTGCTCCCGAGAGCGGTGAGGAGCAGTCGAGCCACCGTCCCTTGAAAATCGCGATGATCAGTCTGCATGGACTGATCCGCGGGCGCGACCCGGAATTGGGTCGCGATGCCGATACCGGGGGTCAGATCAAGTATGTGCTGGAGTTGGCCCGGGCCGTCGCCGCGCATCCCAAGGTGGCCGAGGTCGAGCTGTTGACGCGGCAAATCATCGATCCCGCGGTGGGGCCTGACTACGCCCAGCTCGAAGAACCGATCGCCGAGAACGCGAAGATCGTCCGCATCCCCTTCGGGCCCAAGCGTTATTTGCGGAAGGAGTCTCTGTGGCCCTACGTAGAGATGTTCATCGACCAGACGCTGGCTCATTTCCGCCGCCATGGTTTGCCCGACGTCATCCATGCACACTATGCCGACGCTGGTTTGGCCGGCGCGCAGCTATCGCGATTACTGCGCATTCCGTTCGTTTTCACGGGCCACTCGTTGGGACGCGTCAAGCAGCAACGGCTATCGATGGGCAAATCCAGCCCGGAAACCCTGGAGAAAAAATACAAGTTCACTGCGCGCATCGAAGCCGAGGAAATCGCCTTGGAAACGGCCAGTATGGTCGTTACCAGCACGAATCAGGAGGTGGTCCAGCAGTACGAACTGTACGACCATTATGTCCCCTCGCGGATGGAGATAATTCCGCCGGGGGTCGACCTGTCGGCCTTCACGCCCCCCACTGCCGATTGGACCTGCGATCCAAAGTTGCGGGCGGAATTGGCGCGTTTCTTACGCGAACCAGACAGGCCGATGATCTTGACATTGGCCCGTCCGGACGAACGCAAGAACTTGGAAATGCTGGTGCGGGTATACGGAGAGAGCAAGGAATTACAGGAAAAAGCCAATCTCGTCATGTTGCTCGGGACCCGCGATGACTTGCGCCAGTTGCCGCGTGCCCAGCAGTCGATAATCAATAATATCTTGTATTTGATCGATCGGTACGACCTGTATGGCAGCATCGCATATCCCAAGCAACATGCCCCGCAGGACGTTCCGGAACTCTATCGACTGGCGGCCGCCCTGCGAGGAGTATTCGTCAATCCTGCATTGACCGAACCGTTCGGGTTGACGTTGCTGGAAGCCGGTGCGACCGGCCTGCCGATCGTGGCCACCAATGATGGTGGGCCGCGCGATATCATCGCCAATTGTCGCAACGGATTGCTGATTGATCCCCTCAACAAAGATGACATCGAGCATGCGTTGCTCCGCGTGTTGACCGACCCGGAAGAGTGGCAGGAATGGTCGGCCAACGGCATTGCCGGCACGCGCGAATACTATTCGTGGGAAACGCATGCC
>RFIQ01000285.1 GCA_003695565.1 Planctomycetota bacterium
CTCGCCGATTCCCGGTGGGAGGATTGGCTGGGCCTGGCTGGGCGAAGCCCTCCTGGCACGGTGGCCTGGTGGCAATGCCCCAAGAACCGGATCGCAAACGCACCGGGTTTTGGCCGTGGGCCATTGTCACCAAGGCTGCAATTATGGACCGTATCCACGATCGAGCCGCTGCGAATTTGCTTCTGTCCTCTTCCATCTCAACAACCGCGAACCTTTGCGTCCTGGCGGCTTTGCGTTTCTCCTTCGCTCGGCGCCGGTGCGGCGCTGGACGTTGTTTTCAATGGTATCAAATAGCGGTTGATAGCTCCGTTACCGCCTGGAAAGGCGGCGGTACGTGCGGCTGAGACTCGCGTGGGGCTTTAGCCGCCTGGAAAGGCAGTACGCGCCGAAGTGGGACTTCCAAGGCGGCGGTGCGTGTCGGCTTGGCGATGATTCGCCCGCACCGCGAAGGCATGAGCAGAAGCGCGACAATTCGAATTGCCGGATGGAGGCGGATCGGCGAAGATCGCCCCCCTCTGAAAATAAGGGGGTTGCATTGGTCATCTCTCGGAGCCGTTAGCAGGACCGGCTAGTGCACCACAGTGGGGTGATCGAGCTCAATTTGCCGAGCCACCGCCCGGTGACCGCCAAATGCGGCACCAGGAAGTTGTCAGGGCCTGGAGAAATTGTGGCGGATGTACCAAATTCTCCGACATTTTGGATTCGCGCCCCAATACTGGCCGATTTCGGCCGATTGTAATGGAGAGCGAACGCTCGGCATTCTTGTTGCCCTGGGCGAATACCGGGAACTTTGGCGGCCCAATCGGTGTCTAGGTAAGTAGTCGCTGCCCGGTGACCGTGCGCCGGGAGGATGCATGCAGCGTTTGCTCCTGGCTTTGTTGACATGGCTATTACCAGCAATCGTTTCGCTTTACAAGACGCCGTTCATGGTTTCGTTGACTCACCCGCCAAGTCCGACCGATCTGAGCCGATCCGAGCCCGGTTTGGGGTATGACTTTGCGCTGTTGGGATTGCGCGCCCACGAAGCACGGGTAGGCCGCATTCGGCAGGCGGCCGAAGCGACAGCGGATCGGATTCGCGCTGCGGATTTGGATCGATCTGAAGAGGCATCCATGTTGGGCGCGGTGGCACTTGCCACATATCGCTTGCTGGACCCGCGTCGCCGCCGTAGAACGGCTCATCGCATCCGATTGTGCGTTCTGGAGGAGGAAGATCTGCAGCGTGCCGAATCCGCGCGACGTCCCCTGCTGCCAGCCGCAACCGACGCCGGTTCATCCCCCACCACTTCCCAGTGCTCTTAGAAGCGATCGCCGACCAACTCCCCATCGGCCCGATTGCCCAGTCGTTGCAAGACCATCGCATCGATATTTTGGGACAGGAAACGCACCGCGCCGTCGGCAAACGTCGCGTTGATGCCTCCCGGATGTGCACTGGCGAATCCGCCGACGAACAAGGGGTCGGGGGCGGGTGGGTTGGGATCCGAACTGCTGACAGCCCACTCGCGGTCACGGAAACCAGTGATTTCTGACGTGTTAGCCAACGTGGCTCGCGTACCGGACACCCACCCCAGTCGTGGGGAGGCGATGGCGCGCTCGCCGAGCAATAGTGTATACGTCGATCCGTCTTCGATGTCAGAAAACGCGACCCGTGAATTCAAGAACAGCACCCCGTTGTTATCCGCATCGATGGGAGCTTCCCGATCGTGATGGCATCCGGCATACACCGTGTCGGCCGGAGAATCCCACCAGTACGGATAGGATGGGCACATGAAGATCGTCACGCCGTAGTCTCGCACTTGGGCATTGACTGGGGCGTAGGCACCGGCCTCGATGTCGAATTTGGCAAACGCATTCCGCTCCTCGATGTACGGTAGGATTTGCACCAGCCAACTGACATGTTGCCCGACCGCCTCGGACCGGATCGGCCCGGTGGGATTGAGCACACCCGCCGGCAATCGCTGCATGTTGAATTCAAAGTGATGGACTCCCAGCCCCAGTTGCATCAAATTGTTGTTGCAGGATGTGCGACGCGCTGCCTCGCGGGCCGCCTGCACGGCGGGCAACAACAGACCGGTCAGAATTCCTATGATCGCGATGACCACCAATAATTCGACCAGCGTGAATCCAGGCGACCGGCGGTACCGAGCGCGACGAGAGCTGAGAGGCACTAGCGTTGCAAGGTGACGTTTCATTTTGGAACTCCTGGAGGTATCGGGTTATCTGTGAAAGATGGCAGCGAAACAGGGAAAGCGTCAGAGCGATGGATGGTCTCATAAGGATTGCCGGCGTGGATCGGCAACGCGACTTTGATTTCAACCAGCACCTCGTGTGCGGCTGGTCGTGACGGCGTCTCCTCGGCAGGCGATGTATTCTCCACCGACGCGTGTCGATCGGCGGCATTGGCTGCCATGGCAGTGATAGTGATGGAAATCGTTGCCCCAGCGGGATGGATCACCTGGGCAGGCAACTCCCATGTTTCGCCTGTGTAGGCTGGATCGGCTTGGAGGGATCGCAGTGCCTGCTGGCGTCCTGCATCGATCAACCATTGCGCTTGATGCAAACGCCCCTGACGCCCCTGATGCCGCCGTTGCTGCAGCACCGAATGCATCGCTGCAGCGATGAGCGAGAACGCCACAAGCAGACAGATCAGCATGCATACGGTCAGTGAACCACGCCGTCGGGGGTCGGGTCGGCCCGTCGGCCGAGGCAGACCGGTGCGGTCGCATGAACCTGCGTAGTACGTCATTCGGGTTCTCCCGCGCGATGGTTGGCCCAACGTCCCACCACGGCCTCGATGCGCATCACCTGGCGCGTCTCGGAATTGGGCGCGACGGAATGAACGGTGAGCCGCACACGGTCATTCCCAGGTGTTGCATAGAACTCGATTTTCGCATCCGCGGGCAACGAATACGGTTGATACTCGATGCTCCCCGAGGTTCGCCGGGTGCGCAGCAAACCGTGCTCGGTGCGCGTATATTCGATGGTCGCCTCCCCGGTGGCCAGCATCAAATTCCGTGATCCGACCTCCGCGATGGTTTCGGCCAGGTGGACATCTCGCCGAAACTGCAGGCACAGCGCGCCCCAGGTGCGCACCTGGTCCATGCCGCTCAACGCCGTTTCCCGCACCTGCATGGTCCGCTCCAGCAGGTGGACGCCCAACAACATCAGTCCACTGCCGAGCACAAGCACTTGTACGACCTCAACCAGAGAAAATCCGCGTTTCATGGCAGTTGTGCCTCCTGTTGCGTTTTCGACGCCGCGAGGCCGGAGGCAGCCGGAGGCCTCACCCAAGCCACGCGGGTCAATCGGGATGCGGAGGGACCATGGCCCCCGGCCCAACGCAGATGCACGGCCACCCGCTCGCCGTAGACGTCGTCGATGCGTTCGGCTTGCAATTCGGCGCCCGGCAAACTCGCGCTGGCCCACTCCGACAGTTCGATCCCACGTACGGCCGCATCCAGGTCCTCTGTGGAACTCGACACCAAGCGCTCGAGTTGGTTGTCGATCTCGGTCTGGGCAACCTGGTACTGCCGGCTGTTGGCGACCAGGCGCAGACAGGTAGCCGTCAAGCGGCCAACCAGCGTTGCCGTCGCAAGGAAGATCGTGGCGGCTACGAGCAGCTCCATCGTCAGGGCGCCGCGCCGAAAATCACACCGGCGACCGGTCGGCTTTCTTCCTATGCATCGCATTGTCTAAGTCTGGCTCCGAGTAAGAAAGGGAATGACATTGAAGAAACCGGCGACAATGGCAGCAACCACCAATCCCACCGCTAGCACGACCACCGGTTGCAAAAGAATGTTGCGGATGGTTCCGAGGTTGGCAGCCTGCCGGCGGTTCTGCAAGGCAACCTGCTCCAGCATGTATGTCTGCATGGCGGAATCCGAAACGTCGGCCAGCGCGCCCGCCTGGTCGGCGGTCAGAATGTGAACCTGGCGGAGGCTGTCCCATTGGTCGGCGCCTTGCTCGATTTCGTTGCGCGCCTCCAGCAACCGCTGTCGCCAGACCGCGTGGTAGTGGTAGTGTGCCAAGGCCGACAAGATGCTAGGCAGCGGGCGGCCTTCACGAACACCAATCGCCATCACCTCCAGTACTACCGCTCGTTGTTCTGCGTTGTTTGCGCCGAAAATGCGATAGCGTATCCTTCGCACCCGATGACGCAGGGGAGGGGATAACCACCACAAACATCCCACCAATACACTCAGCGCCATGATCAACGGAAACCGGGCGGCAACCTCCTGGCTGGCCGTCAACACAGACTGCGAAAACGCGGGCGGCGACAGGCCAGTCTCATCCAACATGTCTCGCATTATGGGGGCGATCGTGCGCCCCAGAAAAGTGACCGCCAGGACGACTGCCACCGCATATCCGACCAGGTAACGCCGATGGGGCCAAGGGGCGGCGGAGCCCGTTTCGTACATCCGGTGAATCTGATCCAGATGGTCCAGCACGGCGGGCATCGTGCCGCTGCGGACCGCGCACTGCAATTGCAAAAGAGTTGCTTCGCTGACTATGCCGGGAGTCCGCTGGAGCGCCTCGGCGACATCCAACCCGTTACCCAGGCGGTCGGCCAGCCGGTGGAGTTGTCGCCGCGTCCACCACCGATGCTCCCATGCCAGGTCGCGGACCAACTCCGCCAGGTCCATCCGCTGTTGAACACTCAATTGCACGACACTCAGCAGTGCAAATTCGAGTTCTGCCGGACGGGGCGGATACCACCAATAGGTGGATCGCCATGAACTGGCGGCCCGAACCGGCTGTGCGGTGTCCGGGGCAATGGCATCGGTATTTGTAATCATGGAAGGCTCTCGTTTCCCGGTCGTGGTTCAGGCCAGCTCGGAGACCAGCGTAACCAGGGGGGCAAACAGCGAAATCACAGTCATACCGACCAGTATTCCCAGCAGCAGCGTACCCAGGATCGGTAGCAGAACGGCAAACTGCTTCCATCGCCGGGATGCCCGGTCGATGTAGGTGATACCCAGGTGGTCGAGCACGGCCATCCGCTGCTCGCGACTCAGCTCGCCGGTCAGGGAACGCTGGATCAGCGGGGGCAGGCGCCGCAGCCTGGATGCCGTTCGGGGCGTGAACTCCTTCTCCGCTGCTACTAATTGCGCCCACTGACGAAAGGCCTCCTCCAGATAACGCTGGCCGGCGACCGATGCAGTGGCTTGCAATGCCTGCTGCAGCGGCAACCCCAACCCGATCCATCCGCTCAGCGTTCGCGAGGACCATCCCATGGCCCACAAATCCGCGCTGGTACCAGCCGCCAGCGGGCCGAACAATCGTTTTGCCAGGAAAAACTTGCTGGCCAGCCGCCGGATCACGGCAACCACCGCGACCGCGATCAGCAGCATTGCCACGGTGGCTGGCAGGTGCTCCCTGAATGCCGCGGCCAAACCCATGTGCAGGGCGGCCATGGGAGGAGTCCGCATGCCGAATTCGACGTACATGTCACGGTAATACGTCGCCACGACAAAGGATGTGGCGACGAGCACCGCCAGGCCGACCGTACACAGGACCAACACGAAGATCCGGGTCCGCCACACCGATTGCCGACGTTGTTCCAACAGGCCCACTTGATGCAACCAGCAGGTCCAATCGATCGCAGCCGCATCGTCCGGTGAGAATCGCACCAGGGAAAGGAGTGCTCCCAACCGCGGCCCGTTCAGCGCGCCGATGCGCTCCGCAGGGGTGTCCAACCATTGCACCAGTCGCCGCAATTCGCGGCGCGTTCCGCGACGAGGATGCTCCTGGGCAATTCGGCGCAACAGAGCTTTCCACGGCTGACCTCTCTGGTGGCAAACTGCCATGGCCGCCTGGATGTCAAAGCGGTTCGTCTGCTCCTCTTCACATTGCACCGAGGCCTCCTCCGCCGCTTCGATCGAAACGATCTCCCATCCTTGCGCCTGCAGCTCCGCGATGGCTGTCGGCAAGTCGGGCGCGGAAACCTCGCCTTGGACTACCTGGCCGTCGGACGCTTTGGCGGAATAACTGAATCGCATGGCTCGTTCGGTTGCACGTTAACTGGAATGGAACAGGATCAACAGCATTTCGACTAACGGGCCGTACATCAGAGCTCCCACCAGCACCACGGCGGCGCCTCCGGCCAGTGCATACATCCAGGACGCCCAGTCGAATCGTAGCTCTCGGCAGCAAACCCGAGCCAGCGCCTCGTACGCGCCGGCTTCAATCGGCGATTCGGCAGCAGACGCCGCCGATCCGCCTCGAGATTCCCGATCGATTGCGGGCCCGGCGACCTTCTCTTCGCCGGGGCCGAGCTCATCACCAGAGGCACCTGAGGACGAAGTTCTGGCCCCTCCCGCTGCGCCCGTCGCGGTGGCACCGGGCGGGGTACTGGATTCGACAGCGTGGGCCGAGCGCAGCAGGCGGGCGAACATTTGCCTGGCCCGATGCAAACGTCGCCCGCCGTGCGCGAGGTAGATTCCTATGCCGCACCAAACCAACGGCAGCCAAATGGCAATACTCTCTCCTAGGAACTGCAACCCAGCCAGCACACGTTGAGGCTGCGGACGAAACCCAGGATCGAGCTTCATGTCGGGAAGAACCTGCCCGGCGATGTAGGCTGCACCCAGGCTAGCCAGGGCCCAGGTCACAGCCACCCGCAACCGACGCTGCTGAACCCCCTGGGCATAACAGGCCGCCAGGTGCGCCAGCATGCATGGCACATGCATGGCCGAAGGCACTGGACTGTTGATCCAATTCCGCAACACCATCAGGTACAGATCGGGCACACCGGGCACACCCTCTCGCACGATGTCGACTAGCTGGCGACCGCGTCCCAGCTCGGCCAACATCTTCTCCTCCAGGTACTCCAATTCCGCGGGCCCCCAATCCACATGGGGACCGCCGAAATCGAGAGGAATTCCGGCCCGATGGAGCCGCAACAATTCCTGGTGCAGAGCCGTCAATACTCGAACTTCATCGGACATTGGCGCTCTCCCGACCAGGAAGGGAGGGAGGCAGTCCGCCACTCGACTCATCCCACGAAAAAGGGGGCGAGAACCGCACGAACCGAAAGGCGTCCACCAGCGCCCAATCGACGTTGTATGCCGGGCTGGTACTCCATCGATTGGCCAGTGCCTGAGTGCGTTCCGCGTTCGGCATTTGGCGCAAATCGACGCTCCAATGCAGGGCTACCACCACGGCCAACCATGCCGCCACCGTGGCCAGCGCCCAGACACCGAACCGCCGGGCAGAGCGCATCGCCCGCGAGCGCTCCCGTACCATGCCGAGCACCTTGGGACGGAGGTCCGGCGGCGGAACTACATAGTCGGCAGCATCGGCGATCAGCGCCTCCACAGCGAGCGGATCCAGGTCGGCATCGTCAATCATGACA
>RFIQ01000286.1 GCA_003695565.1 Planctomycetota bacterium
GACTCGTGATGGATACCCAGTCCGAACTGGCAAGGGCGTGATGGCTGGTCCCGCCGACACGTACATCGCCTACGGTCGCGTGTGGGCCACCGTCTCGAACACCCCTTTTCGCGAGTACAAGCACTGGGTGCACGAAGGGGGGATTGCCACTCCATTGATCGCCCATTGGCCCGCGGGGATTCCTCGCCGGGGAGAGTTGGAACACACTCCCGGGCACTTAATCGATTTGATGGCGACTGCTGTGGATGTGGCTCAGGCGACATACCCGGAGGAGTTCCACGAGGGGCAGGCCATTCATCCCATGGAGGGTATCAGCCTGCGTCCGCTGTTTTCCGGTGGGGATATTTCGCGCGAGGCGTTGTATTGGGAGCACGAGGGGAATCGGGCGGTCCGTATGGGCGATTGGAAACTGGTCGCCAAGGGCCAGCGAAGTCCTTGGGAATTGTATGACGTGCGCCACGACCGCAGCGAGCAGCGAAATCTGGCCGACACGCACCCCGACGTGGTGGAGCGGATGAGCCGCATGTGGCAGCGATGGGCCGAGCGGGCCAACGTATTGCCCCTGAATCCGCGGAAGAACAAGAAAGAGAGCCAGAAGAAAGAGAGCCAGAAATAGCTGAACCTGGCCCAGGTTCGCAAGCCGATGTTTCGTGCAGCGGCTCGATTGTGCTGCGACGACGGTGCGGTGCCCCTGCTTCCCCAGTGCCAGCGTTCGGTGAGACCTCAAGATTCCTCCTGTCCAAATCAAGAAAGAGCGGCGGATATGCCTGTTAAAGTCAAGTGTCCGAAGTGCGGCAAAGTCCTGTCGGTGCCGGATGCCATGGCCGGCAAGAAAGGCAAGTGCAAGTGCGGACAGGTGCTGAAGATACCAGCCGGTTCTGCGGGTGGGCCAGGTGGCGATGGTCCCCCTGCGGGCCAGGCCCCGGCCGGAATCAATCCCGCCATTTTCGATGAGTTGGCCGCCGAGGATTTCGAGCGGACCGCACCGATCGACAAACTCTTCGCACCTCAAGTCGAGGAGAAGGGGTCCGAGCGTCTGCAACGGTTGGCGGCAGAAGAAAAGGAGAAAATGCAGCAGGAAGCGACCAAGACCAAGATGATGCTGAAGTTCATGGCTGTCCTGAACATCCTGTCCGCAGTCGGCTACGGCGCTCTGGCCGGTATGCTGATTTCCAACTCCGGCCCCCTCGATGACATCAAGTCCTTCGAGCCAATCGCGGCTCTGAATACAAATGTGGTGATCGGGTTCTCCATCGCGTGGTGCATCGTATTGCTGGCCAGCGCGGTTGGTGGTTTTCTGGGACACCGCTGGGGGTGGTTTCTGCTGGCCGTCACCTACACTTTCCTACTGGTGGATCGAACCGGCGGGCTGGTGCTGACGTTGATGGAAGGATTTGATCAAGTCAAATTCTATGGAGCGCTGATTCCGACGTTGGTTGCCTTGGGCTTTTTTGCATTCCTGTTTCGAGGCCAGACGCGCGAGGTGTTTGGCTTCGAAACGTTGATCGTCCCCGCTCTGGCTGGCTTGTTGGGTTTGGCGATCGCTGGTGGGTTGATCGGTGCATTGGTGGCCACTCGCGACAAATCTGACAGTACGGCGTTGGCGGCACCACCCGCGGTCTTCGCTACGGGAATGCGCGCTGGTGCGTCGGTTGCTACGGTGGTGGATCGAGAAATTGGTGAGAGCCGCGCCGCCCTAATCGGATGAAAGCGTTCGTTTCGTGCAGGACGGCGAGTTCGGTTTCCGGCGTTTTCTGGGGTTTTCTGGAGTATAGCAATAGCTCAGGATGGCTGAACGCGTGCATGACGACCGGTCGAATTCGGCGCCCCCGGTTGCGTCCAACGGGCCCCCGCAGGTCGATGCGTTGGATGCCTGGTTGGTGCCTATCATGTTTTATGCCGCCGTCGTCTTCCTGGGGCTGATTGCTGCCATCATGGTGCTGTGGGTTGATATCCCTCGCGTGGTCGAGATGGCTGAGGTCATCGAGGTGCCGGCCGCCGGGGGGACCAGTAGCGACGACATGGGATTGCTGGCGCCGCACTTGACTCCCGAAGAGAGACGGTTGGAAGAGCGGGCTTTCGCATTGGGATGGAAGGTGCTGTACGTCCTGATCGCGCTGTGGGCGATGTTCATCCTGGAACAGGTTTATCGCTGGGTGCGCAGTCGTCTGGACCCGCGATTCGCGGGACGGACGACACATGGTTGGGTCTACTGCCTGTTTCCCCCGCTGCGCCTGGGCGCTCATCGCCACGGGGATGTGGAATGGATCTGGTTGCCGGTGCTGGGGTGGCAAGTCGTGGATCGACACCTGCGGCGCAAACTGGAGCGGATCTTCAGCATTCCCATGTTCTGGATTGCATTGATGATCTTGCCTGTGTTGGGGCTGCAATTCTACTTCAAGCATCGCATCATCGATCATCCGATCTTGCGCAGCATTTTGCATGTAGGGACGGGCGTGATCTGGTTCGCCTTCGCCATGGAGTTCATCGTGATGATCTCGGTGGCCAAGAGCAAGCTGCGGTATTGCAAAGAGCATTGGCTGGACCTGGCGATCATCGTCCTGCCCTTGGTTTCCTTTCTCCGTTCGGTGCGCGTTTTGCAAGCCATGCGGTTCGTGCCCGCCACGCAACTGCAGCAACTTTCCAAAGCCGCTCGCGTGTACCGCATGCGGGGCGTGGTGATGCGCGCCGTACGGGCCATGATGTTGCTGGAATTGGCCGAACGCGTGCTGCGCACATCTCCGCACAAACGGCTGGAAAGACTGGAGCAACTGCGGCGCGAGAAACTGATCGAACTCGAGGACCTGGACGCAGAGATCGCGGCGGTGCGGGCCAAGTTGGCAGCGGAGGCCGAGGGCGAAACGGCCGGATAACCTTCGCCGCTCGGCCGATCCAGGTTCCGCCCTCGTCCTGTGCAGTGAATCTCCGGTTACAACATGGCCCCCAGCAATTCGTTCAAGTCGATGGTGGCGAACGTCGATGCGTAATCGGCCATGGCGTACGGCAGGATCAACGTATGGCCAAACAAGACAGCCCCGCAAGAGTAGACCACATTGGGGACGTAGCCCTCGCGCTCGTTTTCGTCGGGGACCAGCAACGGTTCGGCCAATCGCCCCAGGACCTTCGTCGGGTCGTTTCGGTCCAGCAATACCGCCCCGATCGAGTACTTCCGCATCGGGCCCACACCATGTGTCAGTACCAACCATCCCTCGGAGGTTTCGATCGGTGCGCCGCAGTTTCCAATCTGGACGAATTCCCACGGGTACGTCGGCTTGAGGATCAACTCCTTGGAATACCAGAAGTGAATATTGTCCGAGTACATCAAGTACAGGTGTTCGCCGTCCTGCCGCGACAGCATCGCATACATGCCGTTCAGTTTTCGAGGGAACAGGGCCATCCCTTTGTTGCGCACCTCGGGACCATTTAGTGTGGCGATGCGGAAGGTGATGAAGTCTTTGGTTTCGACCAGTTGCGGAAACGTCAAATGTCCGTCGTATGCCGTGTACGTCGCGTAGTAGGTCCTTTCGCCATCGTCGTCACGAAATTCGACGAACCGGGCATCTTCGATGCCATTGGATTCGGTGGGAGAATATGGAAAAATCACGCGCTCCGACAACTGGGATTCGGGATCACACGCAATGGTATAGTTGGCTTTGGCCAATCCCAGGATGCATCTGGCCGTTTCCGCCCATTCGGTTTGTTTAGATCGGTGCACCCGTAGTATTTCTTCGATTCCGCGCTGCAGTTCCTCGTAGTCGAATGAATCGGGGAGATGTTCGAACACCAGTTGAGAGAAACCATTGCTGACCCCCAATTCCAACAACTTGCGTTGAAACAGCGGTTTGTCGTAGGTGGCTGATGTGACGACTCGTGGAGGCGTGACAAACCGGGTCGCCGGATCGATCGCAATGCGCCCGGAACTGTCGACCGTGCCGGAACGAAAACAGAGCGACGAGATGTGGCCTTCGCCGGTGGCCCGCAGGCTGACGATAAACCGTCGCCCGCCGGGAGGGGCGCCCGTCTGATCGGGATGCCACACGATCGACGGGTTGAACAGAGCCGCCGACTCCAACGCGTATTCCTGGGTGAAATACGAACCGATCAGCAGTTGACGGTTCCGCGTCAACGGTTGGTCGGTCAGCAGGTAGGATTTGACGGCCGCAAACCGCTCCAGGAAGTAGGCCTCCAGCCGCTGGTGCCGACCGTGGAATTCCGACAACACCGATTCGATTTGACGGGCTACCTCGCTCTCGGCCAGTTGCATCACCCGGGCGACGATCCGCGATATGCGCACCGGATCCTGCAACTCAAAGGGGCGGAACAGAACCCGTCGGCGATCTGGGCTGAGGATAATGCCTGTTCGATGCACCTTGATGGATTGCATAGCACACTACCTCGCAAGTTCGATGGGGGTTCAACTCCTGTGTGCGTCGTTTCAAGTGGCCGGTTGGGCGGCTGGAGCCGTGCGGTTTCCGGCTTCTTGCCGCATCGCCAACACGGACTCTAATAAATAGCATTCCGCCAGCGACAAGAGAAACGCCAACGTCGATTCGGCGCCCTGATTTTCGTTCAAACGATCTTCATGCAGTCCATCCCGGCACCCGCCCGTCCGCGTATCGTAGAGTGGTTCGCCCAGGTCATTGCGGCCCAGGAACCACTCGAAGGCCAACCGGGCCTCCTGCAGCCACCGCGCATCGCCCGTCGTATGGTAGGCCTCGATGCAAGCCGATACCGTGGCGTGGGCCTCGATGGGTTGCTGGTCGTACAACGCTGGAGTTTCTCCGCGGCGATAGAATCCGGCGTTCCCGATGGGACGGAAATGACCCGCGGGAGATTTTTGTACCGAGCACAACCACTCCAAGGCTCGCAACCCGGCAGCTTGCATGGTTTCGTTACCCATCCAACGCCCGCTGAGAATAAGTGCGTGGGGCAGTTTGGCGTTGCTGTAGCTAACAATGTCTTCCAACCATAGCCACTGCTGGCTGGCCGTCCGCTCGTAGAGTTCCAGCAATCGCATTGCCAGATGCTCGCGGGCCAGCGAGGCTTTGCGATCTCCCGACAGGCGCCGCAGGTACTCGTGGATCCCAATCAAAGCGAAGGCCCAGGCGCGCGGCGAGGTGGTGTGGGTGATTGCCTCCAACGAGCGGTCGAACAACTGAGCCGCCCACATCTGCAAGGAGCGATCGCCGGAACGTCCGACACACGTTCCCAAGGCCCAGATGGCTCGCCCCAGGCAATCGTCGGATTCATCCTCCGGCCGTGCCAGCCAACTCCGATCAAACGCCATGAAATTGTGAAAGCGATGGGTTTGGGGATCGAACGCATGGTTGACGAATGCTGCATAGGACGTTTGTGCCGACTTGAGTTGCGGAGTGAGTTGCCCCAGTTCCTCCAGCAGCACGGTCAGGGCCAGAGCCCGGCTGTTGTCGTCCGTGCAGTAACCGTGCTGGTAGTCGGGCAGCGCATACTTGGCGTGCTGGAACATGCCGATCTTGTCGGTCATCCGCAACAGGTGGTCGAACCGCCAGGCGGGCAGCATCTGCGACTGCTCATCCAGCGATTTGAGTCGTTGGGCATGTCGAAACCGAGGAGTGGCCGAGTGCCGAGCCCGCTGGAACGACTCCATGAACCGCCCTGCCACCGTCGGCCAGATCATGTCTCGCCCCAGCAGGTACGCGCGTTTCCGCATGGCATGGCGTTTCGGTTCGTTGTCCAGCAAATCGATCACTGCCTCAGCGATACTGTGGCTGTCCCGGGGCGGAACCAGAACCCCCCTGCCATCGGCCAACAACTCCTCCGCATGCCAATAGGGAGTCGATATCACCGCTTTTCCGCACCCGAAGCTGTACGCCAGGGTACCGGAGGTGATCTGCGCTCGGTTCAGGTAGGGCGTGATGTAGATGTCGGCCGCTCCGATAAACTCCGTCAATTCTTTCAGGTCCACGAACCTGTTGTAGAACAAAACGTTGCGTTCAACTCCCAGGTCCTCGGCCAGTCGCCGCAGCATCAATCGATATGTTTCACCTTGTTCGCGAACCAGGTTGGGGTGGGTCGCCCCCAACACGATGTACACCGTATCGGGAAACCGCTCCAGGATCCGCGGCATGGCCTGCAATACGTATTCGATTCCCTTGTTGGGTGACAACAGGCCGAAGGTCAGCAGAACGTTCTTTCCCTCCACCTGGAATTGATCTTTGTAAAAGTTCGGATCGACGAATGGCATGTCCGGGATTCCATGCGGTATGACGTCGATCTTCTCCGCCGGCACATGGTAGATTTCCTGCAGCATCTTGCGCCCGCGCTCGGTCATCACGATCAGCCGCGCCGACAATTCGGCGATCTGCAGCAGGACGTTGCGCTGGTCGTCGTTGGGCTCTTCCAGCACGGTGTGCAACGTCGTGACCACCGGGGCGTGGACATCGCGCAGCAACGTCAAGACATATCGACCGGCTGGTCCACCAAAGATGCCATATTCGTGCTGCAGGCAAACCACGTCCACGTCATTGAAGTTGAGATAATCCGCGGCGCGACGGTAGCCGTCCAGTTCCTGCTCCTGGATTTCGAAACGCACCTCCGCTGGATATTCGTACCCTTCGGCGATGTCATTGACAGGCACGACCAGCACATCCGCGGCGGGAAACCGCCCAGCCAACGCCTGTCGCAGGTCGTAGGTGTAGGTGGCAATGCCACACTTGCGCGGCAGGTAATCCCCTACCAATGCAATGCGCCGAACATCTGTCGAGTTGGTCACTGCGTTTCTCCTCCTGCCTGCATCAATTATTCGGTGAATTCGGGCCAGGTTACTCCTGGCGGGGAAATGCGGATTGCAACTGGAAACTCGCTACGCCAACATAGCAATCGGATGCACCATAAAACACATGGCATGCACCATCGACTTCGACCCAGCCGGTCGGGAAAACGACATGGGGGACGAACCCGGACGTTTCGAATGGTTCCTGGGGCGTCAATGCATCGATGGGATCGACGTGTAGGACCCGGGACGGATTGTTCCGATCCAACAGCATCCAAGCCCCCCGATACCGACCGACCTCTCCCCCTACAGCCGGGCGTTCGGCACCATGGATAATCGTCAGCCATCCAGCGGGATGCGGCCTCGGTGGACACCCGCCTCCCACCCGGTCGGCATTCCACGGGTGGCAAGGAACGTCCACGGGCCGGTGGTTGCCCCAGTCCAGCAGGTTGTCGGATTCCGCTACCCAGATCTCAGGACGGGTAAATCGAGTGGCTCCCACCGGGCGATGCAAAGCCACGAACCGGCCGCCGATGCGCTCCGGAAACAGCACCACATCTTTGTTCTCGGGCGGAAAGATGATGCCGTGCCTGGTGAACGTTTGGAAATCGGTGGTGGAAGCGAGTGCGGTGCTGACCC
>RFIQ01000023.1 GCA_003695565.1 Planctomycetota bacterium
CCATTCGCCTGGCCGAAGAAGGGTTTCCAGTCGCCCCGGTGATCGCTGGGTATTGGCGGGCCGCCGAGTCGCGTTTGCAACGCGATGCACTCGCGGCATCGACCTTCCTGGCGGGCGGCCGCGCGCCGCGGGAAGGCGATATCTTCCGCAACCCGCGGTTGGCGCGCACCTATCGAATGATCGCCGAGCAGGGGGCCGAGGCGTTCTACCGTGGGGATATCGCTAGGGAAATCGACCGTTACAGCCGCAGCGTGGAGCACGGCTTGTTGCGGTACGAAGACCTGGCCGCGCATCGCAACCAATGGGTCGCGCCCGTCAGTACCAATTACCGTGGGTACGACGTGTGGGAGTTGCCGCCCAACGGGCAAGGAATCGCCGCCTTGCAAATGCTGAACGTCATCGAACAATACGATGTGCGGAGCATGGGATGGGGCTCTCCGGACTGGGCGCACTTGTTTGTCGAGGCGAAGAAACTCGCCTTCGCCGACCGAGCTAAGTGGTATGCGGATATGGAGATGGCCGACGTGCCGCTGGAGGGATTGATCTCCAAAGCCTATGCGGTCCAGCGGGCCCAGTTGATTGACCCCGATCGTGCGCTGGTCGGTGTGCCAGCCGGCGACCCGCGGTTGGTCCACGGCGATACGGTTTACTTGTGCGTCGTCGACAAAGACCGGAATTGTTGCTCGTTGATCCAAAGCAATTTCCATGGTTTTGGCAGCCAGTTGGTGGCTGGCGAATTGGGATTCGCCTTGCAAAACCGCGGTGCCCTGTTCGCCTTGGACCCTCAGCATCTGAACTGCATCGCCCCCGGCAAACGACCTTTCCATACGATCATCCCAGCCATGGTCACCCAGCAGGGCAAGCCGGTTTTCGTTTTTGGCGTGATGGGAGGGGATATGCAGCCGCAGGGGCATGTGCAAGTGCTGGTGAATTGGATCGACTTCGGCATGAACATCCAGATGGCCGGTGATGCGGCGCGGATCCGCCACGACGGCAGCGCCACGCCCACGGGTTTGCCCGAAGCGGAAGGCGGAGGAACCGTCATGGTCGAATCGGGAATTCCTACCGCGACTGTGGAAGCCCTTCGCGCCAAGGGCCACCGCGTCGGCCGAGGCGGTTCGTTCGGAGGCTACCAGGGGATCCTGATCGATTGGGAACGCGGGATTCTGCACGGAGCGACCGAAGCCCGCAAGGACGGAGCCGCCCTCGGGTATTGAGCGGTCGAGTCCCGGCCCCGCCGACGTAGTGTGCGATCAAGATGCTCCGCGATCGCGATCTCGCGGGGTGGGTAGCCTCAATGCGCACGGGGAACCGTGTCCGACGCTGCCGCCCCAGACCGCCCTGCGCCACGGGACTCCGCCGCGTGGATTGCATGCAAGCTGCGGGCAACAACGCCGCAAGAGGCCAACAGGTAAATGGTGGTCATGGCTGGAGCCCGCATCCGCATGTTGCTCCAAAAGACGGCATGTATGGCGGTCAACGTCACGACCAGCAACAGTCCCGGCGCCCAGGCCAACCACCGCTCGGTCCAAGTTCTCCGCCACAGGCCGTAGGCCGCCAAAATGAACCAGATCGTGTACCAGGCGCCGATCATCCATCGCGCTGCACCGTTGGCAGCTTGAGGCCAAGGAGCCCACAACCAGCCGATGCGGTACAAGCAACTTAACGCAAACATGCCCGGATTGCGCGCGATGGTAGCCAGGGCGGCCGCGTACGCGAGTCGGTCGTCGGCCAACTCGTCCTGCGGCGGAGAGTAGGCAGGAGCAGCACTGACTTCGGCGCGGCCGGCGGGCCGTGCTGGCGGCGTTGCATCGTCCCAGTACTCGGGCTGGACCGGCGAGATCGGGGAGTCGAAACGGGCTGCCCAACGTTGGTGGAATTCCTCAGCCTGCCAGTTGCGCTGCGGGCCATTGCGGCGAAAGTGTTTGTAAAGCGGCGGGTTGTTGGCCAGCAGCAGGGTGTACCCGCCGTGCGTCGTACCCCAGATTGGCCGGCCTAAAACGCGATAATTGCGGACTGCCCAGGGGACCACCCACAAGGCGATCCCGGCGGTGAATCCGCCGACCAGCACCCACCGGCCAGCCAACGTCCACCATCCAGCCGCCCGTGGTGGGGCCGTCATCAGAGCCGCGGCACACAGTGCACACCACACGGCAGCCGTGGGGCGCGCCAGAATCGACAATCCAAAAACGATACCTGTGATCGTCCACCGCCACCAAATGGGCCGGATCATGGCGCCGCGGCAGCCCGGGCTTTTCACACTCTGCAGTCCGCACACCGTCCAACACCACCAGGCCCCTGCTGCCAGGAAGGTCGCCAGCGTTTCGGTCATGGCCAATTGGCTGGACCGCAGCAGCAGGGGATCGACCGCGATAGCCGCCGCCGCCAACCACGCCCCCTTACCGCACAAGCGCTGGCCGAGCGCATGAACCACCAGGACGGTGGCCAAACCCAAGGCCACGTGCAGCATGGCAATCCGTTGCGGAGGTATCGATGCGGACGGCCGATCGACCAGCAGGCTCAGCAACCACGGGTACAGGGGCGGCCGATAGGCCGTGGGCCGAACGTCGCCGGTCTGCGGGTTTTCGAACCCGTACACGCCGTGCACTGCCAGGTTGATCGCCAGGCGCTGGTACGCATCGGGGTCTTGGCGAAGATCCTGCCAACCCGCCATGACCACGGCACCGCGAACCACCAGGGTCAAAGCGACCAGTGCAGTCAGCCGGAGCCAAGGCCCAGCGCGTCGCGTTGAAAAAAAAGACGGATTCACCAC
>RFIQ01000287.1 GCA_003695565.1 Planctomycetota bacterium
AGACCAGCTTCTCAGCGTGATCGAACTGGCCTCCGATCCGGTCGAACAATCGCGTTCACCAGCCTTGTGCGCTGCGGCCATGAAGCAGGTGGCCGCGCGCGTGGCGCAGCATGACTTGGATGCGGCTGTTCCGCCCGCCCGCCTGCGGCTGTGGGGCGGCCTGGTGGCGGTCGGGGGTGCGATGCTGTGGGGGTTGTTCGCGCTGTATCCCGCCGCCGCGCGCAATGCGCTGGACAGGATGCTGGCCGCCGGCCGCGACGTGCCGCGCTACACGTTCACACGGTTGGAATCCCTGCCGCCACAGTGGATTGTGCCGCACGGAGAACCCGCGTCGCTGCAAGTGCGGTTGAACGCTGCGTCCCAGTGGCAACCTGCCATGGCCCGGCTGGCCGTGCCTGACTATCCTCCCATCGAATCGCCCCTCGATCAGCACGGCTACCATTTCGCTTTGCCGCCGCTCACCGCATCGTTGACGGCCACCCTGCGCGTCGGGGACGCGCAGCACACCATCGAGATCGTACCCACGCTGCGACCGGAGCTGGTGGGCGTCGAGGTGCAAACGTGGTTGCCGGAGTATTTGCAGCATCCGGCCCCGCCGGATGTGGATGTGCGGAGCGGCTCCGTATCGGCCGTGCAGGGGAGCCGCCTCGTTGTCCGCGGCGAAATCAGCCGCAACGTGCAGTCGGTCTGGATCGATGACCGGCTCGTCGGCAACGCGAACTTGAATCGGTTTTCGACTCTGCCCCTGGAAGTTCAAGGCGACCAGCCGATCACCCATCGATTCCGCTGGCTGGATCACCTGGGGCTGGAAGGGCGCCAACCATTTTCGCTGACCATCGAGCCGTTGGTGGATGAACCGCCTACCGTGGTGGCGCAAGGCCTGCCCAAGCAATCTATTGTTTTGGATACGGAGCAGCTCAATTTTCGAGCCTTGGCGGCGGACGACTTCGGCGTGCAACGGATCGGTCTGGAGTGGCACAGTGTCGACGAAACGTTGCAACCGCCGCATGCGGGTCAACGGGTCATCGCGGCGGGTGGGCCGGAGGAAACGTCGCTGCAGGTTGCTGCAACGTTTTGTGCGGCGCAAATGGAAATCGAACCGCAACCGATCGAAGTCCGGTTGTGGGTGGAAGATTACTTTCCGGGGCGTCCTCGCGAGTACTCCGCACCGCACCTGCTGTACGTACTTACGGCGGATCAACATGCGGTGTGGGTCACCGAACAACTCAACCAGTGGCAGCGAGCCTCGCTGGATGTGCGGGACCAAGAAATGCAACTCTACCAGAAGAACAAGCAATTGCACCAACTCACGCCGGAACAACTGGCCCAGGAGAAGCATCGGGCAGAACTCCAGCATCAAGCGGCCCTGGAACAGGCCAACGCCCGGCAACTGAAACAATTGTCGCACATCGGGGGCGATTTGATTCGCCAGGCGACTCGTAACCCGCAAATACGCCCGGAGCAATTGGAACACTGGGCGGAGATGCTACGCGTGCTCGACGACATCGGCAGCCATCGCATGCCCTCGGTCGCCGATCTGCTGGAACGGGCCGCGCGACAGCCGACCCCTGGCCCGCCGGGGGGCGACGGCGGGGCTGGGGCCGGTCCGCCCGGAGGGCCGCCGCAGGGAGGGGAACCGGCCAGTGGATCTGCCGCATCATCCCAGGCGTCGCCCCAGGGAGGGGAGCAGGGCCAATCCGAGGCAACTTCGAAGTCGACCGATCCGACATCACCTGGCACCCGCGGCTCTGCAAATCCATCCACCGGAGATCAACCTGCCGGCCCTCGCGCCGGACAGAACCGAGCCGCGGGGACGGCTGGCCAGGCGTCCCCGGCCGCGCCGCCAGGTTCTCCCCCCAACGTGCAGTTGCCCACGATCTCCGATGTGGAATCGACCATGCAACCGCAGGATGCGTCGACCGATGCCAGCGAGCCCTCGGCCGCTTCGCCGCCGGGTTCTCCCCGCTTGGGTTTGCCCGGCACTGGCGTTATCGGCCCGCCTCGATCCGAACCCGGCGGCCAGGCCGGGGAGGCGGCCGCAGCACCTCCCTCGCCCCTGCAAGAGGCGCTGTTTGAGCAAGAAGCCCTGTTGGCCGAATTCCAGAAAGTGTCGGACGAGCTGAATCAATTGCTGGCCAGCATGGAGGGCTCGACCTTGGTCAAACGCCTGAAGGCCGCCGCGCGGCAGCAGGCGCTGATTGCGGACCGGCTGGCCAGCCGCGCGGGCGATTTGTTCGGTGCCAGCGAACCGCACGCCAAGGACGATCGCCGCTTGCTGGAAGAATTGTCGGCCACTGAAAACCAGGCAGCGCAGACGGTTTCCTACATCATGGATGACATCCAAAGCTACTACGAGCGTCGGCGGATGGGGCATTTCAAACAAGTGCTGGATGAAATGCGGGAACTCGACGTCCTGATGTCGCTGCGCCGATTGGGCGAGGATTTGTCGGTCGAATTCGGATTGTCGATCGCTCAAGTGGAATTCTGGGCTGACACGTTGGATCGCTGGGCAGAAGATCTCATCGCTCCGGCCGAGCAATCCGACGGCGAGTCCGATCAACCGAATGAAGAACCTCCGCCACCCCCCGATGCCATTCCGCCTCGCTTGATCGTGGAAGTGCTGAGGATTCTGGAAGGCGAGGTGAATTTGCGCGAAGATACACGCGTGGCCGAGCAGGCTCGGCCGGCCATCGCCGCCGATGAACACTTGCAAACCGCCCTGCGGCTGAGCGTCCGGCAATCCGACTTGCGAGATCGGATGGCCAGCGTCGTGGGAGAACTGATTCAGTTGCCTCAAGGAGCCGAGCGGTTCGCCGATGAAGTCGAGCTACTGTCGGTTGTGGGGACTGTGATGGACGAAGCCGCCTCGCGACTTTCCCAAGCCAACACGGGACCGGAAACGATCGCCACGGAAACGGAGGTGATCGAGTTGCTGCTGCAGAGCCGTCGCATCAATCCGCGCGGCGCGGCCGGTGGAGGCGCCAGTCCGGGGGGAGGCGGGACGGGCACTACCGAGGATTCGGCCTTGGCATTGATCGGCAGCGGATTGAACCAAAATGAGTACCGGGAACATCGCGAGGTTACCCAGGCGACGGGACAGTCCGGGCGTTCGTTACCCGAGGAATTCCGGGCCGGTTTGGATGCGTATTTCGAGCAGATCGAGGAAGCCCTGCGATGAAACATCATGGCACCTGCTGCAGTTTCGCCTCCCTCCCCGGCCGCCGGGCGAACCGGATCGGCCTCTGGATTGCTTGCGTTCTATGGACATGCGGCCCGACGGCCGTCCCGGCGCTGGGGCAGGATCCTCTCGACTTCGCGCGTGGGGATCCCGTGCCACGAGAAGTCCGGGAAATCTACGACCGCGGATTGAGCTACCTCGTTAAATCCCAGGGACAGGATGGAAATTGGAAAGACGGTTATGCCGGTCCGGGCACAACCGGCCTGGCATTGATGGCCATGTTGGCCAGCGGTGAGGATCCGAATTTCGGCAAGTATCGGCAAGCGATCCGCCGTGCCGTGCAAGCGATTGTCGCGGTGCAAGATCCGCATACCGGCTACATGGGGGACAGCATGTACCAACACGGCTTTGCCACGCTGGCTTTGGCCGAAGCATACGGGGCCGTGGATGAAACCGATCTATGGGATCCCGCAGCGCTGAAGTCGGGACAGCAACGGTCGATCGGCCAGGCATTGGAACTGGCCGTGCGGTGCGCCATCACCAGCCAGGGAAAGAACCCGCACAACGCCTGGCGGTATTCTCCCAATGCTCGCGACGCAGATACCTCGGTAAGTGGAGCCGTGCTGATGGGGCTGCTGGCCGCGCGGAATGCAGGCATCGAAGTTCCCGACAAGTCCGTCGATGCGGCTATCGCCTATTTTGCGTCGATGACCGGCGACAACGGCGCGGTCGGCTACTCGGGAGGGCTGGGAGGATTCGGTCAGTCCATCGCCCGGTCGTCCATCGCCTGTCTGGTGTACAGCATTGCCAAGCGCAAGGACTTGAAGCAGTATCAGGCGGCTAGAGAATACGTCGTCTCGAACATGAATGAACAATCGCATTACGAGGAGTACGCGCGGTATTACGAAGCCCAAGCGCTGTTCCAAGCCGACCTGGCAGCCTGGGAGAAATGGAATCGAAGGTTGGTGCGTCAGCTCAAGGCGCTGCAGAACGACGACGGAAGTTTTTCCGGGCAATTCGGCAACGCCACCAGCACGTCGCTCAACCTGCTGGCTTTGGCACTGAACTACCGCTTCCTCCCCATCTATGAACGCTGATTGGAGACCGATGATCGTGCAGCGGAAGGAAAAAACGAACCAGGGACTCCGCCGGAGCCGGACCATCGCCGCGACGGTGTGCGCACTGGCGGTCAGCCTGCTGGTGCCGACCTGGCCGGTTGCTGCTCAGAGCGACATCCCCGAGCGGTGGCGTTTGGCTTTGAAAGACGGGGGGTACGCCACCGGACAATTGGTCGCATCGGAACAGGCCGGACGTGTCGGATGGTGGATTCCGGGATTCGACCGCCCTTTCGAACTCGATATCGATGCCATTCGCACGATTACGGCTATGGAAAGTCCTGGACTCGAGGCAGGTACCGAGCACTCGATCGAGTTGGCGGATGGATCGGTCGTTCGCGGCAGGTTGATGGCCCTGGATGATCAAACGATTACGCTAGAGTCGCCGATTCTCGGGCGCGTGCGTCTGCGGCGCGACGCGGCACGAAGGCTGCGCGATGCGACGTATGTGGGGCGGCTCGTCTATGCGGGGCCGCTCGATCCGCAGACCTGGACCAGTCGCAGCCGGGATGAAGACTGGGACTTTCAGGCCGGTGCGTTGGTGGCGACCCGTCAGGGAGCGATCGTCGTTGGGCGAGTAGGATTGCCCGCCCAGGCCCAAATCGACTTTGCCCTGAGTTGGAGAGGAGTGCCGAATTTCGTCTTCTCCTTCGGGACATCGGCGGAATCCCTGGCGGCACCCAACGGACCCATCCCCGCGGCAGTGCGCCTCGAGGTGTGGGACAAGCAATTGGCCCTGGTCCGTGAAGTGGGGCGCCGCGCCGATTTGAAGATGCTGTCGGATCTAGCAGGCGGCAGCTCCCGCATCGAGTTGACCATGTTCCTCGACCAGCAGGCCGGAACCGCTGCCGTGTACGATTCCCATGGAAGGTTGCTGGACGCCGTCGCGGTGCGCGCCGACACGCCGACCGTGCTCCCTGCCGTGCATCTGGCCAACAACGGCCCGGGGTTGAAGCTGGAACACTTCGAGGTTCATGAGTGGGACGGTACAACCCAGCCGGTGGGAGTTGACGAGGCGACTACCATCCTGGTCGACGGAACCAGAATCGATGCAGACATCGCGGGATTCGACGCGGAGCATCGTCGGGTCGAGCTGCGTCCAACGGATGGTGCGCAGCCGATCCGGTTAGGAATCGACCAGATCCGGATCGCGCCGATTGCCAGATCGAAAGCGTCATCCGACCGCGCAGAGGGTCCCAAGGGTCCGCAGGATAGCTCTGCCCCGGGCGTCGACGGCGAAACCACAGGCCGGCCGGGGGACGTGGAAGTCGTGTTGGTCGATCGATCGCGACTGATCGGACAGTGGCTGCCATCCCGGCAGGGGCTTCTGAGGTTGGACAGTCTGATGGTGGAGAACGAGGCCCACATCGTTTCCTTTCAACCCCAGCACGTGCGCGGGTTGATCGGACATCGCTCGCGCTATCAGAACGCATTGGCCTTCCACAAGAACGGAATGCTGAAGATCGACGATTGGGAACTGTCGGGCTATATGCAGGAGAACAGCCCCGACGGGTCGACCACGGCCCTGTTCTGGAGGCCGCATTGCAGCCGGAATGCGGCAGGCATCGGGCCTGAATTATCCGGCGCGATTCAGTATCGCAAACCGCTCCCTGCGGTTCGCATCGAGTCGCCCCAACCACGCCAACCGGGACGGGTTGAACTGCCCCCGCGAATTCAGATATTGCTGGACCGGCACCGCCGCGCCCCCGCAGGAGCAACCGAACCGCCCAGCGGCACGCAGCAGGAGTCGGTCGCAGCCGGGCGCGTTCCCGAGTTGCTGGAAATCGTTTTCCGTTCGGGGGATGCCATCGATGGTCATGTTGAACGCATCGATGCGCGGGGAGTCCACTTTCGATCTCCGCAAACGGAGACGAACTTTGCTCCTCACGCGCAAGTGCAATCGGTGCAACTCCATCCGGGAATGGAACCCACATCGATCGATCGGGAAAAGCTGCACCGGCTGACCACGGTTCCCCGCGTCGACCGAGACGATCCACCGACGCATTTGTTGATCTCTATTGGTGGAGATTTCCTCCGCTGTCGACTGCTCGGTTATGACGGCCATCGGTTGAGTGTTGACATCCGCGGCCACCAGCACGCGATTGCTGGCGAACGCATTGCAACAGTGGTTTGGTTGCACGATCGCAATTGGTCGCGCACGAAGGCCGATAGCGCTGCAGGGGAATCGGCCCAGGTCGGTACAGCGTCCTCACCCTTTCTGGTCCACGTGATCAACCAACAGGGACGTGGATTGACATTCCGTCCGACGCGTACCATCGATAACGTGCTGGAAGGACACAGCGATTTGCTGGGAGAGTGCCGGGTTCGGTTGGAGGATGTGGATCAACTGCTGTTCGGCAGGGACGTGGCCGACCGCGTGCGTCGTTTCCACCAGAATCCCTGGGTTTTGTCGCTGGCCAGGCTGCCTCGCGATTTCGACCCCGATCGATTGGATGCTCCGCCACAGGCCGCAGCCCAGTAGGGACGACGAACACGACTCGGCCCCTTCTCCATCGCGGCATTCTCACGACAATTACCGCTGCAACTGAAATCCAGCCGGGATGGATGCATCTGGCCGGCCGCGATGGCGAAATCGTCACTTTGGCGGCTCGATGGTGTGCTCGGATCCTCAACCACAAGCGGTGGCCCCTCTGTGTTCGAAGCGCTTTCCCTCCTCGATTATTGCTGCATCGCCATTGCCGCCGCCGGTATTGGGATATCCAAGAGCGGTTTTGCGGGGTTCAGCATGCTGCATGTCGTGCTGTTGGCTTGGGTGTTTGGTGCCAAGAACTCGACCGGTGTGTTACTGCCGATGCTGGTCATCGGCGATGTGATGGCTATCGGCTTCTTCGGGAAAAAGGTCGATTGGCACCACGTCGTACGTTTGCTGCCCCCCACTTGCCTGGGTGTGATTGTGGGGGCCGTGCTCTTGGGGCGACTGGATGAGGCGACGTTTCGACCGACGATTGGCGCGATCATTCTCGTATTGACCTGCATCCAGGTTGCCCGAATATGGCGGCCGAACCTGTTGGCACACGTGCCCCATCAGCGTTGGTTCGCCTGGGCCCTGGGCATCCTGGCCGGCATCACGACCATGATGGCCAATGCGGCTGGACCGGTGGTAGCCCTGTACCTGTTGGCCGTGTCGCTACCCAAGCTCCAGTTTGTGGGAACCAGCGCCTGGTTTTTTCTGACCATCAATGTGTTCAAGTTGCCGTTCAGCTACACGCTGGGGTTCATATCGTGGGAGTCCCTGCTGCTGGACATGCTGGCGGCACCCATGATTCTTGCAGGCATGCTGGTCGGGCGCTGGATGGTGCATCGGATCGCCCAGAAACTGTTCGACAGTCTGCTGTTGGCATTCACGGCGCTGGCAGCATTGCAATTGATGGGCGTGCTCAAGCTGGCTGTACGTGCGCCCCCTGAAAAGCCCGGTCCGCGGCACGCGTTGCCCGCTGACCAGCAAGCGCCACCGACGTTTGATGCAAGTATTTGGCAAGGGGACAAGGGCGATGCGGTATGACGCGATTATTGTCGGCAGTGGTTTCGCAGGCAATCTGTTGGGTTGGATCCTGGCAGAATGCGGCTGGCGGGTGCTGATCGTGGACCGCGAGGAACATCCGCGTTTCGCCATCGGCGAATCGTCCACCCCGCTCGGCGATATGCTGCTGGAACGATTGGCAGATCACTATGGGTTGACGGCCCTCAAACCTTTGGCGCGGTGGGGAACGTGCCGCCAGGCTCTGCCCCAGTTGCGCGTCGGCAAGAAGCGCGGTTTCAGCTATTTCCAGCACCTGCCGGGGAAGCCGTTCGCCGACACACCGGCCCACGACCACAGCCTGATGGTAGCGGCCAGTGCATCCGATGCGTCCAGCGATCTGCATTGGATGCGGTCCGATGTCGATGCGTGGTTGTACCAGCAGGCTTGCCAGGCCGGTTGCGCAGGGCGATTGGGAGTGGAGGTGATCAACTTGCAACGAGACGGTGCGGGGTGGACGCTGACCGCCCAGGATCGTGCGGAGCAGGGCGGCGAAATCGAACAATGGGAGTGCCGCGAATTCATCGATGCAACGGGCAGTAGCGATGTTGCCGTGCGCTATCTCGGCTTGAACGATGCCAGCGAACGGTTGCTGACCCGCACTGGATGTCTGTTCGGTCACTTCCGCGGCGTGGCGGGGTTTGCCGATTGGCTCGAGGAGCATGGCCTGGCCGATGCGTCTCCTATATTCAATCCTGACGATGCGGCCCAGCATCACTTGCTGGGAAACGCCTGGATGTGGATGCTGCGGTTCGTCGACGGCACCACCAGTGTCGGTTTTGTCCAACCCACGTCGCAGTGGGGCACTTTCGGCGACCTGGCCTGCAAATCGGCTCGGATGGATGCCTGGCAGATCCTGCTGGCCCGCTACCCCTCGATTTACGATTTAATGCAC